>JAGCVH010000026.1 GCA_017962495.1 Bacteroidaceae bacterium | reverse complement strand
TAAAATTTAATAATCCAATAATTATAATTTTTAATCTTCATTATAAAAAGTCAAAATGCTAGATGTCCAATGTCCAAATGTCCAATTGTCCAAAAACTCTGTCTTTTCCTGATTTGGTTAACGCCCGTTTTCCTATACAGGTTGGCACTTCCCCAGAATCGTTTTCTTACCTTCATTCTCAAAAAACGCCCATTTCATCGAAAAAATTGCACCTCTCCCCAACCCTCTCCAAAGGAGAGGGAGGGGGCTTTTCCTTAGAGATATGACTTAAAAATGGGAAAAAAGGGCTAAACCAAGGCCCCTCTCTTGTAGCGAGGGGAGTATATAGGGGGTACAATTTATATAAAAAGACTGGAAAATTACCACGAAAGCAGTTCTGGGGGAACGAATCGTTCACTCAGGTCAACGACGCAAAACCATCATCATCAACGAGAGCAGACATGTAGACAACGAAGACAAGGGCAGTACCCTGATTCGGGGTAGTGCCTTCCCATAGGGAAACCAACCTAGTGAACGACGATGACAAGGGCACCGTAATGTTACGTGACTGTGCCTTAAGCAACGGACACACATATTTTTTCGCCTGACATTACGATTTTATTAGCAAAAGGACGTTTTTTGTGAAATAATATGTATATTTGTAGCGATTAAGCGCAAAAATACAACCTTGAACGTTAAACTTAGACATGATAAGCAGCAACAATAATAAATAAAATATACCTATGAAAACAATTAAACGAATTCTTCTATTACTTGCCCTGCTGGTGGCGGGAATAAAGGCTGGAGCACAGACCATGTTGGAACAAGTTACGGACGCATATGGTGTTACCTACCAAATCTACACCTATCATCCCAATGACCCCTTTGATGTAAAAGCCCGTATTATCAGTGCCCAAACAAATGAGTATGTCATAAGTATTCCCGACAAGGTGCAGAGATCTGGATGGCCTGCAACCGTAACAGGATTCGACCCGTCATTCTCCTGCAATTGCCCCAATGTGACAACATTGGTTATCAAAGAGAGTTCTCAAGACGGCACGATATGTGGTGATTTCTTAGGAATGCCCAAACTGAGACACATCTATTTCCATGACCCGTCGGAAGAGGAGGCTGCCACTGGCAAGACATGGAGCATTGATTCCGAAACTAATATTAGTGTAGTAGGTCCTGATATTACCGTTCACCTTAGCGAAGTGAGGAAACCCCATAAAGATATCTTCTCTTCATATTTTATTTATGAAGACTATACCATTGACACGTGGAAGAATTATTATAAAGTGAAAGAAATCCGATGCACCTACCAATATGATAAGAATGGCGTTGGTGTTATACCCACTGAGGGTAGAACTGACGCCACAGTTGAGGGGGCCGTTGTCTATATCGCTCCGTATTGTACGGAAGCCAAAGTACCAGCATATTGCAGAGGATGGAGCGAAGCCTATATACCCAATTATTATTTGTATAGTAATTTAGGCCAGTGGAAGATTACACGTTTTGGCTATCCTGATGTGACAACTGAATTACAGTGTAACAATTTAAAAACTCTTACATTTGAGGGTGACATCAAGATTGAGAAAGGGGTTCTTTTCGATAAGTGCTATGCACTGGAGAAGATGATATTCAACGGTGATGCCAATATCTCTCAAATTACTGCTTCCAGTAGCCTTTTGGAGGGAGGATTGCATCCTCTGCGTTATTTAAAGCAAATGGATTTCCATGGAGACGTAAGTTTGCCAGCTGCACATTACCCTTATACGCTTAATGACATCTTCCCGAGTCTGGAGAAGGTATATTTCTATGGTCCTATCCCCTCTTCCTCTGGAGGATTAAGCGAAGTGCAAGGGCTCACTGTCTATGTGGACATGGACAAGTATGAGATTGAGGATTATAAGACAAGCCATACAAACTGGAGCAGCATCAATATGCAGCCCATCGACCCGAGTAAGAATTATCGTAAGGTGACGGTCAGCAACCCAGGCGAGGGAACCTTCAAGGTGCGCAAGCAAAAAGATAACAGTGTGACATGGCTAACTATTAAACCCAATACAACAAAAACCATTGAAGTCGACAAGGGCTCCTTTATAAATGCATCAGAGTTTAGCCTCCCAGAATCGTCCATTTACAAACTTGTTGGATTTGTGTTCAACGATACAACGAGGTTGGGGTTAAATGAAATCGCCACTATCACAGAGAAGACAAACACATTCACAGCAAACTATCGACAAATGATATGTCCCGAGGGAACTGAGATAGACATTCACTTCACAAAGATTGGCGATGGAGATATGGAATTTCGTGATTATGATGAAAACATGTGGGCTCTTATTGACCCAGACAATGACGAATGGCTGGATCTTTACGATATGAGCCGTGATGGTGAGGAGTATAACTATACAATTACTTTCCACGACGGAATGGATCTATGTCTCGCCTTCAGCTGTACTTGCAACAAACCAGATGACGGAATAGTAGAACAGTGCTACGTCATCGTCAACGGAATGCCCGAGCCAGTAGAACCATGGCAGATAAATGAAGATAATTATTTCATCACGATTGATTACGCGGTAGAAATTGACGGCGACATGGACATTAAGATTATCCACAAGAACAATGGCCGTAAATTCTCCGCTGTCAACGGGGCTGGCGGTACGATAGACTTGTACAGAGAGGGCGTAACTGAGCCTATTTCTACCATAGGCAACGGAGCCACTTTTGAGAAGTATATGCCCAAGGACATTGCCCATTACGCCATCATCACACCTAACGAAGGTAAAGAAATTTCTGCTCTGTTCGTCAACAAACCACTAAGCGAGACGGCCCGCCTGCAGCTAGATGCCAGCCAGTACCTTCAAGAAGACAGCACCTATCGCGTACCCTTGACTGGTTTTGGAGAAGGTGACGACGCTTATCGCCTGAGCGTGCTCTATGTCGACAAACCCTGCTACACCTTCAACCTGTCCGTAGTAGGCGATGGTTCGCTAAAATGCATTCCTTTCAGAGAGGAAGACGGAGACATTCAAGCCATTCGTGAGGTGACGGCATCTGAGGCCGAAGGACGCCATCAGGCAGTGAAGGCTTATTATGAAGAAATTGGCGAAACTGGTTATGTAGAGTTCTATGTAACTGTTCCCAAAGAGGGAGAAACCGTCAAGATATACTGGGATGGCGTGGAAGTCTCCGACAAGTTCACCTTGATGGAGAATATGAACAACCAGTATCTGCGTGGTGTCATTTCATCGACGCCTACTGAGGAGCAACTGGGTGTGCTGAACTCCGCATCGGTTCTGGCCATCTACGAAGAAGATTCCAATGTCATCGACTGGAAGGCTTCCATGATAGGAAACACAGGCACCATTGAATCTGCAGAAATAATGGTCGCCGGGGGAGATGCTGGGATAAATCTATACCTCGGAAAGCATGACGGAACAACAACTTTCAACATGGCAGAGATTGAAACTGACCTCGGAGTGTACATCGCCGCCGAAACTGGCATGCAAGTTCGCATGCTCTTCAATGGTGAGGAATATACCGACCTGTTCTCGGTTACGACCGAAAATGGCAGGGATTATTATTCACTCGAGGGCAACGACCTTACTCAGTTCTTTGTCGATGGCAACTGGGTCTTCAGTTACACGAAAAAGGAAGGCACCACATGGACGGCACAGCTGACTGGCGAAGTTGGCAATGGGGCATTTAATTTTGGCGGTCATGATTTGCATTTCGCGTTGAATGCAGACAATCCATTAGACACGTTTGTTGACAGCGACACTGAAGATCCTACCATAACGTCAGGAGCCGTGTTCAATGGCGTCTTGACAGTTCCAACAGGCTATACCTTTAACGTATTGTTTAATGGACAGAACCTGTCGAGCCACTTTGAATACGAAAACACGGAAAATGGTTTGGACACCTATTATGCGGAACTTGAATGCACCGGAACAGAGCTTTCCAAATTGCTCACGAATGGCTTCTGGACAATTGAGATTATGAAGAAGAAAATCACATGGACAGCCAAAGTGACTGGCGCCATCAACGAGCAGACTTATATAGGCTCTTTAATTGATGGTGGTGACGTGCTGGATATAGATTTCTTTGGATCGGAGACAACGCAAAAATCGGAGACCTTTACCCCTGGGGATATTTCTGCTGGTCAATGGGCGGTTTGGATCATTGTGAAGCCTGGTCAAAAAATACGCCTTCTTTTCAATGGTGATGATGTTTCAGACCTGCTGACAGAACACGGTCCATCAAATGGCCGTGTCGAATATGACATTACTAACTCCACTGCCGATCTTAACCAGTTCTTAGTCGATGGTACTTGGTTGTTTGAGGTTAAGGATCCCGAAATCACATGGACATCAGTAGCTTCAGGTGATGCTCAGTATTGGATTTCAATCCAAAGTGAGTGGGATGGCGATCCCGTTATTACAGAGTTGGATAGCAAAAACAATGTATGGATGTCTACTGGTGTTGTAGATAGCAACCATTGTAATAACAACTCTGTGTACTTGCTTGTTGAGCCGGGTTATTCCTTCAAAGCATCGTTCAACGGAACAGACATTACCAATGCCTTTACACCCGAGGGGTCAGAGAATGGAATGATAAAGCATGTTGCTACTAAAAATGCATTAGACCAGTCGTTGTTGGCTACCGATGGTGTCTGGACATTCGAGTTCACCAAGAATGGCGTCACCTGGTCAGCAGTGGCTGCTGGTGATGTGGTAGGAGGCAACCGCCTGAATGCGCTGGTGTTCGACACTGAGTTGGAGGTTGATGTAAATAAAAATCAACTGTTCGATTCGATGACATACGAAGGAGATGACCGTACACTTGCTCTTAACACATATATCTATGTAAGGAATAATTCTCACTTCCAAGTATGGTTCAACGGCGTAGAATGCACGGATAAGTTCACAGAAAGCGAAACATTAAGCGATGGCACTTGCAAATGGGTATTCAATAGCACTGACCCAACTGTTGTCGCTCCTTATGCCGTTGATGGCACTTGGGTAGTAATATTCTACGATGACAAAGCGAAGTATGACGTCAATGGCGACGGCACCATCTCCATTGCCGACGTAACCACACTTGTAAATGTCATTCTCGGAAAACCGATACAATAAAAAGCCGCTCTCCAAGCGGACTTCGGCCTCGCTCGGCATCCCGATAGGGTGACGCTTGCGTAGCGAAGCCGGAGCAAGAATGAAGAATGAAAAATGAAGAATGGGACGAGGGTCGAAATTTCGACTCTCGTTCTTTTTGTTCAGAACGGAGTGCTTTTTAATGTATCCTAACGAAGGGCATAGGGCTTTTCGTAAAGTTTTCCACTCTGCACTTGCAACTACGGAAAGATTTTTTTATCTTTGCAAAGATTATGTGCAATGAAGAACGCGTAAAGAAGTTAAATACATTAAAACATACTAATAACTAAAACTATGAACGACATTAAGGTTCTGAATCACGCAGCCGACAACATTCGTATTCTGGCTGCAAGTGCAGTGGAAAAGGCCAAGAGTGGTCATCCTGGTGGCGCTATGGGTGGCGCCGATTTCATCAACGTGCTTTACAGCGAGTTTCTGCAGTACGACCCCGAGAATCCCATGTGGGAAGGTCGCGACCGCTTCTTCCTCGATCCAGGTCACATGGCTCCCATGCTTTACAGCCAGTTGTGCCTCATCGGTAAGTACAGCCTCGAGGAACTGAAGGCTCTGCGTCAATGGGGTTCACCCACGACTGGTCACCCCGAGTTTGACATCACACGTGGTGTGGAGAACACAAGCGGACCGCTCGGACAAGGTCATGCTTTTGCTGTTGGTGCTGCCATTGCTGCCAAGTTCCTGGCTGCCCACACAGGTAATCCCACTTTCGAGAAGGAGACCATCTATGCCTACATTTCCGACGGTGGTGTGCAGGAGGAAATCTCACAAGGTGCTGCCCGCATTGCAGGTACATTGGGACTGGACAACCTGATCATGTTCTACGACTCAAACGACATCCAGCTCTCTACCGAGACCAAGGAAGTGATGAACGAGGACACTGCTGCCAAGTATCGTGCGCTGGGCTGGGATGTGCAGGAAATCAATGGTAATGATGCTTGCCAGATCTACGAGGCTATAGAAAAGGCTAAGGCAGTGAAAGACAAGCCTGCACTCATCATCGGTAAGTGCATCATGGGTAAGGGTGCCTTGAAGGACGATGGCTCAAGCTATGAGCGCAACTGCAAGACACATGGAGCCCCCCTTGGTGGCGACGCTTTCACGAACACCGTTAAGAACTTGGGCGGCGACCCAGAGAATCCCTTCCAGATTTTCGCCGACGTGCAGGAGATGTACGCCCAGCGTGCTGAAGAACTGCGCAAGATAGCTGCAGAGCGCCATGCTGAAGAGAAGGCTTGGGCAGAGCAGAATCCTGAGAAGGCTGAACAGCTGAAAGACTGGTTCAGCTCGAAGGCTCCCGTGATTGACTGGACAAAGTGCGTGCAGAAGGACAACGACGCCACACGTTCGGCAAGTGCCGCTTGCCTGAGTGTATTGGCTGAGCAAGTGCCCAACATGATTTGCGCCTCCGCCGACTTGTCGAACAGCGATAAGACGGATGGCTTCCTGAAGAAGACCCATGCCTTGAAGGCTGGCGATTTCTCGGGTGCATTCTTCCAGGCTGGTGTGGCCGAGCTCACGATGGCTTGCTGCTGCATCGGTATGGCACTGCATGGTGGTGTTATCCCCGCTTGCGGCACTTTCTTCGTATTCTCCGATTACATGAAGCCCGCTGTTCGCATGGCTGCCCTGATGGAGTTGCCCGTTAAGTTCATTTGGACACACGATGCTTTCCGTGTAGGTGAAGACGGTCCTACCCACGAACCAGTAGAACAGGAGGCACAGATTCGTCTGATGGAGAAACTGAAGAACCATCACGGTCGGAACTCTATGCTCGTCCTGCGTCCTGCCGATGCCAAGGAAACAACAGTTGCATGGGCAATGGCTATGGAGAACATGAAGACCCCGACAGCCCTCATCCTCAGTCGCCAGAACATACAGAACCTGCCCGAAGGCAACGACTACGAGCAGGCTCGCAAGGGTGGTTACATCGTTGCCGGAAGCGACGAGAATCCTGATGTAGTTCTCGTAGCCACAGGCTCTGAGGTATCAACTCTCGTGGCTGGTGCTGAACTGCTGAGGAAGGACGGCGTGAAGGTTCGCATCGTAAGCGTTCCCAGCGAAGGCGTTTATCGTAACCAACCCGCTGCCTACCAGCAGAGCGTTGTGCCCTGTGGTGTGAAGGTATTCGGAATGACAGCAGGTCTGCCTGTCAACCTGCAAGGCTTCCTCATTGGTGCTGCTCCTGAGAGCAAGGTATGGGGGCTCGAGAGCTTCGGTTTCTCTGCTCCCTACAAAGTGCTCGACGAGAAACTCGGCTACACGGCTGAGAACGTGTATAAGCAAGTCTGCGACATGCTTAAATGAAAAATGAAAAGTGAAAAGTGAATAATTGATACTTTCCTGGCGTGAAGGATAATCAAATTGCACTAAAGGCTCATACGTTTGCGCGGCGAATTGTAAAGGCATACCAATATATACTCAATGATAAAAAAGAGTATAACATGTCGAATCAAGTCGTGAGAAGCGGCACATCTGTCGGTGCAATGGTAAAAGAAGCTGAGTTTGCTCAAAGCAAAGCTGACTTTATCAACAAAATGTCAATCGCTTTGAAAGAGGCGAATGAGACAAGATATTGGTTAGACCTTCTTCACTATGGTGATTATCTGGAGGATAATATCTATGAGTCGTTAGATAAGGACATTCGTGAGATTGTCTCCATATTGGTCGCTATTGTTAAACGAGCAAAAGAGAACCAATAAAGAAAGTATTGATTTTTCACTTTTACCACCTAAAACAAATAGCACACGTAACAATTTTTCATTTTTAATTTTCAACTTTTAATTATGACAAATATTGTGGGCCTAGCCAGCGACCACGCAGGTTTTGCCTTAAAGCAATTTGTGAAGGAGTACCTCGAAGAGAAGGGCTATGAGTATAAGGACTACGGAACTTATACCGAGGATTCATGTGACTATGCTGACTTTGGACATGCTTTGGCTCGTGGCATCGAGGAAGGCGAGGTCTATCCCGGTATTGCCATTTGCGGAAGCGGAGAAGGCATTGCCATGACCCTGAACAAGCATCAAGACATACGCGCAGGACTCTGCTGGATTCCCGAAATAGCCCACCTCATCCGTCAGCACAACAATGCCAACGTGCTCGTTATGCCTGGACGCTTCATTGATACGGATATGGCACGTCGGATTATGGACGAGTTCTTTGCCACCGAGTTTGAGGGTGGCAGGCACCAGCGTCGAATCGACAAGATGCCGGTTAAGTGAGAGGAGAGCAATGCTTGCATCAGCTATCCCGAACGAGAGGCTTCTCGATGAAATCAAGACAAGAGTAGAGTGAAGCGTTTACTCCTATCTCCAAAGTTCTTACTCATATGGGGCATCGCCACTCTGGCGGTGCCCAATGTGGTTTTAGCCATTACCGAACGGCAATCGTGGCTTGTGGCATTGTGTAACACCATATTGCCCATCTCACTCTACGTCTTATTACTGACAAGCACACGCAAGACCGGAAAGGCCGTCTGGTGGGCGTTCCCACTGACATTCCTTGCCGCCTTCCAAGTGGTGTTGCTGTATCTTTTTGGAAGTGGAGTAATTGCCGTGGACATGTGGCTCAATCTGGTCACGACGAATGCCACCGAGGCTTTGGAACTGCTCAACAATCTAGTGCCAGGATTGATTACGGTCTTTGCTCTTTATCTTCCACTCATCATCATTTCCACATGGCAAGCATGGCGTCGAATAAAACTACCTAAGCGCTGGCAAAAGATTGGGCGAAGAATAGCCTTAGGTGCTTTGCTCATAGGGATTGGACTCTATGTGCTTTGTCTTCGCACTCCTGGCTTCCGCACGGTTATCGACATCTATCCGGTCAATGTCGTCTATAACCTAAAGCTTGCCATCGAACGCACAATACGCACAGCACGCTATTACAAGACCTCGGCTTCATTCACCTTCGAAGCAAGCAACACCCACACCGATTCGGCAGAGGTTTACATCTTTGTCGTTGGAGAAACGTCGAGAGCAGGAAACTTCCAACTTTACGGCTACGACAGAGAGACAACACCCCTACTCTCTCAGGAGAGCGAGAGGCTGTTCGTCTTCAAGGATGTCCTTACGCAGTCGAACACCACCCACAAGAGTGTGCCTATGTTGCTCTCGGCTGTGTCGGCAGAGGATTACAACAACATCTATCAGCAAAAAGGCATCATCACAGCTTTCCGAGAGGCTGGGTTCTACACACTCTTCGCATCAAACCAGAAGGTTAACCACTCCTTCATCAACATCTTTGGAAAAGAAGCCGATGAAAGCCTTTTCCTAAAGAGCTCGGATATAGAACAGCTGCACTATGACCAAGAGCTTTTGCCTTGTGTGACAGATGCCTTGAAGCGTCATATACGCCTGTTCATCGTGCTGCACACCTATGGTTCGCACTTCAACTACCACGAACGCTATCCCGAGGAGATGGCTTACTTCCAACCTGAAGCCAATGCCGAGGCACATTACTCAAACCGAGAGACATTGCAGAACGCTTACGACAACACCGTCAGAGGCATTGACGAATTCCTGCACAAGCTTGTTAGTATGACTGACAGCATTCCGACTGCCATCCTATACACCTCGGACCATGGGGAAAACATCTTTGACGATGACCGTCATTTATTCCTGCATGCTTCACCCCACCCCTCGGCTTACGAACTGCAAGTGCCTCTTATCATCAGCCTTTCGCCTAAGTACAGGGAGGCTCATCCCGATATCGAAGTTGCCCTGCGTTCCAACGAAACGAAGCCCGTAGGCTCTAATGCCTCCGTTTTCCACACCATGCTCGACTTGGCAGGCATACGTTCGCCTTATTATCGCGACAGCCTTTCGCTTGCCAACAAACAGTACGAAGTACACCAGCGTTACTACCTCAACGACCACAACAAAAAAGTCCCCGTCACCAAGCTACATTTTGATGACGAGGACATCGAGGTGCTGAGAAACAGCAATATTTATCCTTTCTGATTACTTAAGTTAAGCGTACCTCCTACCCATTCAACAAATGCTTCTTCACCTTGAAGCGGGTGGTGGGAAACATAATTGTATTGTTCGTCGAACTCAACCACAACAAGATTGTGAACAGAGCCGTCGGGAAGAATCAAATGGTGATAAGCCCGGCGTTTCATTATCTTCTTCTTACGCGTTGAGGTTTGGCAGGAAGAACAACACGCTTCTTCTGCACAACATTAATCTTCCTATCGACTTGCTGGCTCGAACGGAACTCCTCGGGCGACAAGCGTTCGCCATCCACACGACGGCGCACAACAGGAACACTATCGGTTGACAGGCTGTCGGGAAGGGTTGAAAGCGTGTCGGTCTCAATTGTCTTGGAATGGTAACGCAGGAGTACGGGCTTGCTGATTGCCCACATACGGAAAGCATCATCCTTTCCCTCGTCGAAGGCGTAATAGAATGTGCAGGAGACTGAACGTATGTCGTGACGGAGAAGAGCCTTTGACGAAGGGATGTTCACCGTCACATCATAGTCACCCGTAATCATCATAGTGTTTGAGACAATGGAGTCATTGTCGTAGGTAACCATCAGAAGCACAAAGCCTTCACGCTCGCTGTCCTTCACGATAAAGCGATTGGAGCAACGGAACATGAAGTAATCGCCTCTCTGAAACGATGAATCAGCAGGAATGACAACGGTATACAGATTCTGCTCGCGATTTCCATGCAGGAAGAACATTTGCTTTCCCGACCAGATATTAGCCGTATCGCCCTCTGCGGTAAAGCGTGCGAACTTGTCTTCCTCGGGTATGTTCAGTCCTGCGGCATTCGACTCTCGTTCCAAGCGTGCTTCTATGTGTTCGTACATCTTCTGCAAGTGACTCGCATGCCCTGAATACCAAATCATCGAGGTATCGAACTGTGCCTCAGTGATATGGTATTTCTCGAATACCTTCTGCACGTACAAGTAGCGGTTTGCCTCCACGTCTCCACCTTGTGCCTCAGCCATACCTTGCGCCAGATGGTAGTCGTAGAGGATTCTCTCCATCTTCCCTTCCGAAATGACATAGGAAGGAAGATCGACACTACAGCCGACAAAAAGTAATAAGCCGAAAACAAAAAGTAAAGATTTACTTTTTCTCATGCTCAATGGTTAAGCGATTGCGGTAGATGAGCAGCAGAGCCACGATGCCACACGAGATGGCGGCATCGGCGAAGTTGAAGATAGGACTGAAGAAGATGAAATGTTCACCACCCAGCCAAGGCATCCACATGGGCCAGTCCCATTCGACAAGGGGGAAGTAGAACATATCTACGACGCGTCCGTGAAGCAGTGTGCCATATCCCGAGCCATAGGGGACAAGTTCGGCAACCATAGGGGCAGGCGGATTGTTGAATATCATGCCGTAAAATACACAATCGATAATGTTGCCTGCAGCTCCAGCCACAATCATCGAGAGGCATATGAGATAGCCCCAAGGTATGTTCTTGCGTATGGAACGGAACATGTAAAAGGCTATCAGCACCACGAAGATGATGCGGAAGGAAGTGAGCAGAAGCTTGTCGAAGAACTCCCACCCGAAAGCCATACCGTTGTTCTCGGTAAAGAGCAGATAGAACCAGTCGGTCACATGAATGGCTTGATGCAGGTACATGCCTGTCTTCACAGCCACCTTGATGACTTGGTCGATAGCAATGATGCCTATAATCAGCAATATTGCCACTATGGTTTGCACACGCTCACGCCTCATATCCTTTTTAATAAGACCTTAGGTCCATTTCATTAAGGCCTTAGGTCCTTTTTATTAAGACCTCAGGTCTTCCGACCATAAGGCATAGGCTCAATTTGATAATGCCTATGTGTTATCTACGATTCTTCTTGGCTTCGATGCTCAGTGTTGCATGAGGAACGGCACGCAGACGTTCTTTCGGAATCAGCTTTCCTGTTTCTCGACAGATGCCGTAAGTCTTATTCTCGATACGTACGAGAGCGGCCTGCAGGCCTTGAATAAATTTCTGGGCACGGGCGGCAAACTGTATGAGTTGTGCCTTGCTTTGTGCTTCACTACCCTCTTCGAGAGCATGGAAAGTGGGCGACGTATCATCAACACCATTCTCGTTGCCTTTCGACAACTCGTCCATCACCTTCTTATAGTCACGTTTTGTCAATTCCAGCTTCTCCAGGATGATTGCACGGAACTCCTCAAGTTCCTCATCGGTATACCGTGTCTTTTCTTCCATGATGTTTAATGCTGTTTTTTATCTTTTAATGTTAATATTTACCTTGTAATCCTCAAAATCGAGTTCTGTGGGCTCACTCACTTCATCCACCAGTGTGATATTGTTAGCCAATACTTGAGCCGAAATGTAATCGCCAAACTGAGCCACCGCCTTATCAGTCTCAGGATGGTGCTGCAGTTGAATGTCGATGCGGTCTGTTATCTCGAAGCCGCTCTCCTTGCGGAGGTTCTGTATGCGCTTCACCAATTCACGAGCTACGCCTTCGTTCTTCAGTTCTTCCGTAACAGTGATGTCGAGGGCAACTGTGAGTGAACCCTCATTGGCAACTGTCCAACCGGGAATGTCCTCACTGAAGATTTCCACATCTTCTGCTTCGATAAGCACCGTATCGCCTGTGGACAGTGTGACGTTGAGTGAACCTTGGCGTTCCAGTTCGGCAATTTGATCCTGCGACATGCTTGTCACTACGGCATTTACGTCCTTCATCAGTTTGCCAAACTTCTTGCCCATCGTACGGAAGTTGCATTTCACCTTCTTCACCAGAATACCGCTTCCTTCCACAAACTCCATCTCCTTCACGTTTACTTCATCAAGGATGAGTTGCTTCATGGCTTCGATTCGTAACTGTTGTTCCATATCAACGGCAGGAATGGCTATCTTCTGCAAGGGCTGGCGCACGATGATTTGCTCCTTCTTTCTAAGCGAGAGCACCATAGAGGTTATCTGTTGTGCCAACTCCATACGGCTTTCCTGTTCCTTGTCTATCTTGCTGTCGTCAGCAACAGGGAACTGGCTCAGGTGTACGCTCTCCGTGTCGCGTCCGGTTGCTTCCGTGAGATCGCGATAGAGGCGGTCGGCATAGTAAGGAGCAATAGGAGCCATCAGTTTAGCCACCGTCTCCAAACAAGTATAGAGGGTCTGATAAGCCGACAGTTTGTCGATGCTCATAGCCGAACCCCAGAAACGCTTGCGGCTCAGGCGTACGAACCAGTTGGAAACATTGTCAACGACAAACGACTGGATAAGGCGTCCTGCACGAGTGGGTTCATAGTCCTCATAACATTGGTTCACCTCCAGAATGAGGGAGTTCAATTCCGACAGAATCCAACGATCCATTTCCGGACGAGCGGTCATGGGAACATCTGCCTCCTCGTAATGCCAGTCATCGACGTTGGCGTACATGGTTAGGAATGAATAGGTCTGGAACAATTTGCCAAAGAACGAACGGCTTACTTCCTTCACGCCTTCTTCGTCGAACTTCAGGTTGTCCCAAGGTTGTGAATTGGTAATCATGTACCAACGCACAGCATCCGAACCGTAGTCTTCGATAGCCTTGAATGGATCAACGGCATTGCCCAAACGCTTCGACATCTTCAAACCGTTCTTGTCAAGCACAAGCCCGTTGGAGATTACTGCCTTGTAAGCAACAGAGTCAAACACCATCGTGGCAATGGCATGAAGCGTGAAGAACCATCCGCGTGTCTGGTCAACACCTTCGGCAATGAAGTCGGCGGGATAAGCCGTATGGTTGTCCAAGAGTTCCTTATTCTCGAAGGGATAATGAATCTGGGCATAGGGCATAGCACCCGAGTCGAACCATACATCGATAAGGTCGAGTTCGCGCTTCAGCACAGCACCACTCTCTCCCACAAGCCAAATCTGATCTACATAGGGACGATGGAGGTCTATCTTGTCATAGTTCTCCTGACTCATGTCGCCAGGCACGAAGCCACGATCCTTCAAGGGATTGCCTGGCATTACGCCTGCCTCGACTGCCTTCTCTATCTCGTTGTACAGTTCTTCTACCGAACCGATGCAAATCTCTTCTTTGGTTTCACGATTGCGCCAAATGGGCAACGGAGTACCCCAATAACGCGAACGAGAGAGATTCCAATCGTTCAGGTTCTCAAGCCACTTACCAAAGCGACCTGTTCCTGTGGATTCGGGCTTCCAGTTGATGGTCTTGTTCAGTTCAATCATGCGCTCTTTGGCAGCAGTCGAACGGATGAACCAAGAATCGAGCGGGTAGTAGAGGACGGGCCTGTCCGTACGCCAGCAATGGGGATAATTATGCACGTGCTTTTCTATCTTGAAGGCAGTTCCCTCTTGCTTCATCTCCATGCAGAGCACGATATTCAGGTCTTCTGTCTTCGCGAGTTCCTTCTCGTCCATGCCTGCATACTTGGGATCATAGGCATTCTTCACGAAGTCGCCTGAGTGATGCCAATAGCTATCACGAACGCAAAGGTCGATAAATTCCTCGCTCATATCCTCCTTTAGGAAGTATTTGCCCGTGAAGTCTACCATAGGTCTGGTGTCACCAGCTTTGTCGATAATGAAGAGTGAGGGTATGCCTGCATCCTTGGCCACCTTGGCGTCATCGGCACCAAAGGTAGGAGCGATATGTACGATACCCGTACCATCTTCCGTGGTCACATAGTCACCAGGAATGACGCGGAAGGCATCGGCCTCCTTGTCCACCACTTTCCCTTCTTCCAAAGCGCAGGGTTTTACCCAAGGGAACAATTGTTCGTAGTGGAGCCCAATAAGGTCGGCGCCCGTGAAACGAGCCACCACCTCATACTCCTCTTCGCTCTTAAAGTAAGCACTAAGGCGAGCCTCTGCCAGGATGTAGATGGCCTGCTCCTTGGTGTAGGGGTTCTGTGCCTTCACGGCGACATAGTCAATCTTCTGACCTACGCACAATGCCGTGTTCGAGGGCAGTGTCCAAGGCGTGGTTGTCCATGCTAATATATATACGGGCAAGCCACCATTGTCCATTGGCAATTGTCCATTATCAATTACACGGAATTGTGCCGTCACCGTCGTGTCCTTCACATCGCGATAACAACCAGGTTGGTTCAGCTCATGACTCGAGAGACCAGTACCTGCGGCGGGCGAATAAGGCTGAATGGTGTAACCCTTATAAAGGAGGTCCTTCTCATAGAGTTGCTTCAGCAACCACCACAGCGTCTCGATGTACTTATTATCATAGGTAATATAGGGGTGTTCCATATCTACCCAATAACCCATGCGGTGGCTCAGGTCTTCCCACTCGCCCGTGTACATCATCACGTTCTCGCGGCACTTCTGATTGTATTCCTCAATAGAGATTGTCTTACCGATATCCTCTTTCGTGATACCCAGTTCCTTCTCCACGCCCAGTTCCACAGGCAGTCCGTGGGTGTCCCATCCTGCCTTGCGGTGCACCTGGAAACCCTTCATCGTCTTAAAGCGGCAGAAGGTGTCCTTGATGGAACGAGCCAATACGTGGTGTATGCCGGGATGGCCATTGGCCGATGGAGGTCCTTCGAAAAAGATAAACGAGGGACAGCCCTCACGCTCATCTATGCTGCGGTGGAAGAGGTCTTCCTCATCCCATCTTTTCAGTTCTTCTTTATTCACTTCCGAGAGGTTCAGTCTCGTGCGTTCTGCGAATCTTTTTGCCATATTTTATGTCTATCTTTTTACTCCTTATTATTTTAGGCGTGCAAAGATAGTGAAAACCGAGCGAAATACCAAATAAAGAACAGAGAATTGTGGCAACATAGCATAAAACATGTTAACATATTTTTGCTATGGTGCCATAATGGGAGGAAAAAGGCCGAAGTGCAAAGCACTTTCTATTCTTTATTTGACGTTGCCGAGGTGCATCCTGTTTTCGATAAAGTCAAAGATACGAATAAGCGAGGGGAAAAACAAATTTTATTGTAATAAAGACAAAGAAATACATGCATTTATTTTGAATTTAGAGCAATAAATGGACCGATAGGTCAATATGGAACATATTGTTTTTCCCGAGCGAGAGTATTTTCGACGAAGTCAAAGATAACGACTCATCAAGTGAACCTTATATAAAAGACTCAAAAATAGTACTCCCTATAAAACAGTTGTCGGTGAAGGATGTCTGTCCGACTTCCTTTTTAAACTCAAAACATTATGGACAATAACAACCTATCGTACAAGACACTATAACTAATATTAGGTCCAGTTTTAGCGTCACTCTTTTGTCAACGATCTGGCAATATTGAGCCAACTTCGACATGCTCAAGTTGCAAGCCTTCCACATCCTCATCAACGATTGCCGGACGGAAATCCTCTGCAGAAAGCAATAGTTGAACATTCTTAAGTGTGATATTGCGGACGTGGCGTAGATAAAAGCCCCATGAGGGCAACTCCCCAAACATGGTAAACTCTGGATAATTGTCTACTTGCTCTGGCACGTCTCCCTTTCGCCATAAGGGGATATACGCCATACCTTTGGTTGCCCGTCCAGGATAGACAAGGCGTATGTTTTCCAAATGTACATCCTCTATACAATTACCGGGAATACCACAAATGGGTGCAGGATGAATGTTATGGAAATAATCTACGTCAGGGCCACGCAGATTGTAATCAATATCTGGACGTCCGAAAGGTACCTCCACAGACAAGTTGGTAATACGAATGTTTCTGATAACGCCTTTTCTTTCACCCGACCGTTGACCCAAACGGATGAAAAGGGGATTGCCCGTATTCACAGCCGTGATATCATCTGCAACAACGTCTTCCACCACTGCCCCATCCACACTTTCTATAGCCAAAGCCGAACGAAACGTATCGAAAACCCGTATGCCATGTATGCGAATATGCCTAAAACCTCCAAACGAAGCACTACCAAACTTGATGGCACTGGCGCTGCTTCGAATCTCACATTCCCTGATTATGATACTATCGTTACATCCGTCTGCATGATAGGACTTCAGGCAAATGCCATCGTCTGCACTATTCACCTTGCATTGCTCTACCAAGACTTGTTTACAGTCTGTAAGGTCGATGCCATCATTATTCCAATAGGCACGATTGTAGATGTCGAGATGCCGAAGCACCATGTCGCGACAACTATTAAACGACAGTCCCCATCCCGCGCTATTACGCAGACTCACACCTTCGAGGCGAACCCCTCGGCAATCCACGATGTTGAGGAGGGTGGGACGCACCAATTCGCTTGGACGATTTCGACGAACATTATAGTGGCTATCGATGCGTTCGCCAGTATGGTGCAGGCTATCGATGGTGAGAGCCAATGCCAGTCCTTGTCCATCGATGATGCCTTTGCCTGTAATCGCTATATTATGGGCATCCTTTGCAACAATAAGACCTAAATGCGAATTATCCTTCAACAAATCACCCTCTCCCTCACGGGCATTCACGTGAGTGTAATCGTAAGGCGAAGTGCTTCCCAATACAACTGCACCTTCTTCCAAATGCAACTCCACGCCACTTTTCAGTTCTAATCGACCTGTCAGATATTCTCCTTGGGGAAGCACTAATCTACCGCCTCCACTTTTGCTCACCTTATCAATCAGACCTTGAAGTGCAGTTGTTCCCATTCCGGGTTTTGCATGCCAACTGCGAGGTGCATTAGCTATCTTCCCTGATGCTGTCAAGGACGGAATACACCAAAGGAAAACAAGTTGTAGAACAAGAAAGACTATGCGCTTCATTTTGCAGAAGTTATATATTCTTCACTGGCACCAGACCCATCTTCTCTGCTTCTGCAAGCATGAACTGGTAGGCGGCATCGTGGTCATTGGGGATGCGACTTTCCCATATGGCATCTTTTATAGCTTGCTTCAGATCACCTATCTGGCGACAAGGACCAATTCCAAAGGTTTCCATTATCTCCTCGCCAGTGATAGGGTTAGTCCATGTGCGATAGTTATCGCGAGCCTGTAAGTCGGCCAGTTTCTCACGAACGAGTTGGAAGTTGTGGAGGAACTGCTGTTTGCGGTCGGCATTGCCCGTCGTAATATCCGCCTCACATAAGAGCATCAAGTCATCAATATCTGGACCAGCCTCGAAGAGCAAGCGTCGCACGGCAGAGTCTGTAACCTCATCATCGGCAATAGCAATGGGACGCATATGAAGACCTACAAGGCGCTCTACATAATGCATGCGCTCGTCCAAGGGAAGTTTCATGCGGTGGAATATACTGGATACCATCTTCTGCCCAATGTAGTTATGATTCTTGAATGTCCAGCCAGCAAGAGGGTCCCAACGCTTCGACTTAGGCTTTCCAATATCGTGAAGAAGAGCGGCCCAACGAAGGAAAAGCACAGACTTTTCCAGTTCTGAGTTCGAAGTGCAGAGTGCAGAGTTTGTTTGTGCGTCATTTTGAACTGGTCCTTCACAATGGGTGGCGGTTTTCTGCGCCACATTGTCAAGGACCTCCAAAGTGTGATAGAAGTTATCCTTATGTCCACGTCCATTCCTAACCTCTACACCCTGCAAAGCAGCAAGTTCGGGGAATATAATCGGAAGAAGACCTGCTCGGTCGAGTTCGACAAAACCAATTGAAGGACGAGGAGAAAGCATGATCTTGTTAATTTCATCGATGATGCGCTCCTGAGAGATAATCTTAATACGCTCAGCATTTCGGACAAGAGCCTCTTGTGTCTCTTCTTCAATCTGAAAATGCAGTTGAGTGGCAAAACGCACACAACGCATCATGCGCAAGGGGTCGTCACTAAAGGTTATATCGGGATCAAGAGGTGTAGCGATAAGGCGGTCTTCCATATCAAGAAGACCATCGAAGCGGTCGATGAGTTCCCCAAACCTATTGGCATTGAGGCATACAGCCAAGGCGTTGATGGTGAAGTCGCGACGAGAGAGGTCATCCTCCAGTGTTCCGTCTTCCACGATGGGCTTACGACTATCGCGTGAATAACTTTCACGACGGGCACCTACGAACTCAACCTCAAGGCTCTCCCCACGGGGGACGGGTGATACTTTCAACTGGGCAGTACCGAAATTTTTGAATACAGAGAGGTGGGCCTTACGGCCAAGCTTCTGTTTCAAGGCTTGAGCGAGGGATATACCTGGAGTCACGGATGCATGACCCTCCCCTTCGGGAGAACAAGCAGAGGGATTAACTACGACACAATCGATGTCTTTCGACAAACGTTCGAGAAAGAGGTCACGCACATAGCCCCCAACGAGGTAGCACTCAAGGCCTATCTCGTCGGCAGTCTCCCCTATCTGGTGAAATATGGGAACTGCAAGCAATTCTTGCATCTGTTCGCGACTAATCTCACGCATATTCCCTAATCCTTATGCTCTAACCCTTTCCTGTCATGCTCCAACTTACGACGGAAGAACTCAACTTTCAAAGAATCACCTTGAGCATCCATCAACTCAATGCTGTCCATAAGCAAGATGGCTTGCCTGCGAGCCTCCAAGGCCAGAGGATAATGTTTGCGCAAACTAAGGATAGTATCTCGAGCTGCAGCGTAGTCGTGATCGATGTACGCATTACGAGCCGCTGACAACATGAGCTGGCCCATTTCCTCATCGGAAGGCTTGCGATTGCAGGCTACTGACAAGGCCAAAAGCAAAAAAACGTACTTCTTCATCTTTATAATATAAAGCGTCTGATGTCGTTCCCAAATGCCAAAATCATAAGACCAATGATTATGGCCATACCAATATATTCAAGCCACAGCATGACCTTTTCACTGGGCTCGCGACCGGTAATGGCTTCATAGAGCAGAATGGCAACATGACCACCGTCAAGTCCTGGGATAGGCAGTATATTCATTACGGCCAAAACGATGCTGAGGAATGCCGTAAGCATCCAGAAACGCAACCAATCCCATGTATCGGGGAAGAGACTTCCAATGGCAATGAACGAACCCACTTCCTTCGCTCCTTGCGGTGTAGCTACATAACGGAAACTGTCGATGTAGTTGACGAGTGTCTCCCATCCATACTCCAGTCCAGCAGGGATACAAGTGAGCAGGTTATAGTCAATGTGATTTACTTCGTAGTTGGACAATTCGTTGTATCGAATGAGTCCCATCAAATAATTCTCATCGAGCTGTATGGTCGCGGTATCTGCCTTCTCAGCATTGGGGTTTTGGAAGACGAGTGTCATCTTGCGTTGCTTCAGACTGTCGGCATGGGTGCATGACTTTGCTGCCAGCACGTCTTGCTTGCGCAAGTATAAAGAATCATAATCGCTCCAGTATTGAATCGCCGTTCCGTCGACAGACAGAATGCGAGCACCCTTCATCATTCCAGCCTTAGCGGCAGGGCCATCGGAAACAACGCTATCGACCAATGACGCAGAAATGGGCACGAGGAAGGGTGGTTGCATATAGACTACATCAAGCAGGTTCAAACCATCCTCGGGCATACGAATTGTCACCTCCTTGCCTTGTCGAAGTACAGTGACGGTCTCTGCCTTACACAAGTCCTGACGTATGGCAGCCGACCAACCTTCTATCTCCTTGCCGTCGAAGCGAATGGGAATATCACCATCGCGAAATCCCAAAGCCTCAGCTTCTTGGTTGAAGGCAAAACCCTTAGTGATGTTCTGCATGGGCAAACGATCCTCACCTTGGAAGAACATAATGCCACAGTAGATGACGAAAGCCGTTATCAGGTTCATAAGCACACCACCCACCATAATCAGGAAACGCTTCCACACCTTCTGAGAACGGAACTCATCGGGCTTGGCAGGTTGTTTCATTTGCTCCGTGTCAAGACTCTCATCAATCATACCAGCAATCTTGACGTAACCGCCAAGAGGTATCCATCCTATACCATATTCAGTTTCGTTGTTCTTAAAGCGTGGAAACAGGCGTGTGAACCAATTGTCGCGTGTGCTAAAAAGGTGGAACTTGTAGTCAAAGAACATGAAAAACTTCTCCACCTTTACCTTAAAGAGTTTGGCAAAGCCAAAGTGTCCGCCTTCATGCAGGACAATGAGGAGGGAAAGACAGAGGATGAGTTGGAGGGTTTTAATAATGATAGTATTCATTGTTTCTAATTATTCGGATTACTTAATAAATTCACTGGCTATGCGACGCGCTTCGGCATCGCTCTCGAAATAGTCGTCGAGCGAAGGTTTGCGGATAAAAGTAGCACGCTGCATGGTACGCTCAATAACTTCGGCCATCTCAAGGAATGAACAACGCTCCTGTCGGAAAGCCAGATTGACAACTTCATTGGCCGCATTTACTACACAAGGCATGGTACCGCCCTGATGCAAGGCTTCAAAAGCCAAGGCGAGGCAGCGGAACTTCTCAAGGTCGGGTTCCTCGAAAGTGAGTGGTTGCATATGATACCAATCGAGTCGGTCGAAGTCGCTGGCCAGACGTTCGGGATAACTGAAGGCCAATTGGATAGGCACGCGCATATCGGGTACACCAAGCTGAGCTTTGACTGCGCCATCAGAGAACTGCACTGCCGAATGTATGATGCTCTGCGGATGGACGACTACCTGTATTCTGTCTGCCTCAACACCGAAAAGCCACTTGGCCTCTATAACCTCGAAGCCCTTGTTCATCATCGTCGCCGAATCGATGGTTATCTTTGCTCCCATGTCCCAGTTGGGATGACGGAGAGCCATCGCTGGCGTAACAGTCTTCAATTCCTCAAGTGTGAACTTGCGGAAAGGACCGCCCGAAGCCGTAAGGATTATCTTTTCTATCTCATTCCGTTCATCACCCATCAAGCTTTGGAAGATAGCTGAATGCTCGCTATCAACAGGAAGGATGGGAGCATGGTTATCATAGGCCAGTTGTGTCACTAACTCACCAGCAACAACCAGCGTCTCTTTATTGGCCAGAGCTATCTGCTTGTGGGCACGAATGGCAGTTACCGTGGGGCGAAGGCCTGCAAAACCCACCAGTGCGGTAAGCACGATGTCCAACTCCCCATTGCAAGCCACTTGGCACAAGGCGTCCTGTCCGGCATAGACCTGAATGGGTAAGTCGGCTAACGCATCACGTACCTCGGCATAACGCGTCTCATCGGCAATGACCACCTGAGCTGGTTGAAAACGTCGAGCCTGTTCTATCAAGAGATCAGCCTGACGGTTTGCAGTCAGCACATAAGCCTCGTACAAGTCGCTGTGCTTCTCAATAACTTGCAAAGCTTGAGTACCAATGCTGCCCGTCGAGCCTAATATGGCTATTTTCTTTTTTTTCAATTTCCTGTTGCTTTATATGTTCAACTCTAAAAGTCCATCGGGCAACTGCATTTGTACAACGCGTCCCTCATGGTCTATCGCTGTGATGAAGGCTTCGACGGCAGGGAGCAAATGTCCCGATTCCAATTCAAACAGAACATTTTCGGTGGACTCATCGACGCGAACGATACTTCCCAAGTCGCCCGCCTTCGCATCATGGACATGGAATCCTTCGAAGTAAGACCAAGTGTAATCGGCCTCATCGTCGTCAGGCGTAAGGCTATAAGGGAAATATACCTCTACCCCACTGAGTTCTTGTGCGTCCTCAATGCTATCGATGTTTTGGAACTTCAAGAGCGCCGAGTGCTCACCTCGGAAACGATATTCTTCGAGAAAGAAGGGGACAAAGATGCCGTCAATCGAAAGTGCAAGATAGTCGGCTTCCACGCGATCCCACACATCGGTAGTGAAGGAGAAGGTGATTTCTCCCTTAATACCATGAGGCTTGCCTAATAGACCTATCTTATATATCTCGTCCTGACGAATCATCTAACACGAGTTATATGTGCTCCAAGAGCATTGAGACGGCCTTCAATATCCTGATAACCACGGTCAATCTGATTGATATTATCAATCTGACTCACGCCTTCGGCACTCATGGCAGCAATAAGCAGAGCAATACCAGCACGAATGTCAGGACTGGTCATGCGCCCCGCATGCAAGGACATGCGCTTGTCATGCCCAACGACGACAGCACGATGAGGGTCACAAAGGATAATCTGCGCCCCCATGTCAATCAATTTATCCACGAAGAACAAACGACTTTCGAACATCTTCTGATGTATAAGTACCGAACCTTTGGCCTGAGTAGCTACGACGAGTAAGACACTCAGCAGGTCGGGCGTAAGTCCGGGCCATGGGGCATCGGCCAATGTCATGAATGACCCATCGATAAAAGAGTCAATCTCGTAATGCTCTTGTTCAGGGATAAAGATATCATCGCCTTCATGGCGAACTTCTATGCCCAAACGACGGAAGGTGTAAGGGATAATACCCAGTTGCTCGTATCCAGTGTTCTTTATGCGAACGCCCTTACCACACATGGCTGCCATACCGATGAACGAGCCAACTTCAATCATGTCGGGAAGGATGGTGTGCTCTGCTCCATGCAGTTCCTCCACACCTTCAATGGTCAGTCGGTTGCTTGCAATACCAGAAATGTGTGCACCCATTCGATTGAGCAACAGACAGAGTTGCTGTATGTAAGGTTCGCAAGCGGCATTATATATCGTGGTTGTCCCTTTGGCAAAAACAGATGCCATGATGATATTTGCCGTTCCTGTCACGGAAGCCTCATCGAGGAGCATATATGTTCCGCGCAACTCCTTGGCCTTAATCTCAAACACGCCACGATCCTTGTCATATTCGAAGCTGGCACCCAACTTCTTGAAGCCCAAGAAGTGAGTATCGAGCCTGCGACGCCCAATCTGATCGCCTCCAGGACGCGAGACTGAAGCCGTACCATAGCGAGCCAACAGAGGACCAAGAAACATCACACTGCCTCGAAGATGCGAGCAGCGCTCCAGGAACTCATCGCTCTGAAGATAACTGAGATTGACGTTGTCTGCTTGGAACGTATAGTCGCCAGGACCGTTTGTACTCGTCTTGACTCCTATTTCGGAGAGCAACTTGATTTGGTTGTTGACATCCGCAATATTGGGAACATTCTTGATACGAACAGGGTCGTTGGTCAATAATGTTGCACATAGTACCTGCAATGCCTCGTTCTTGGCACCTTGAGGCACGATTTCGCCCTTCAGGGCATGTCCGCCTTCAATAATGAATGATGACATATGATGTTACTTGTTGTTACTTTTTCTTCTTTTTCTTCACGGCATCTTGTCGGGGCAAGGTTTGCACAGGCGCAAAGCGGAAGGTGTCAAGGTCGAGAGAGACGCGTCCTTTGGTATAGCGATACACATCGGAGGCAACCTTCTCGTCGTCCATAGCATCACGGTTCCAGATAAACAGACTTTGCTTCATCTGATTAGCCACCAAGGCAAGCATTTCGTCACGTTCTTCTCCTTCCGGCATCTCTGCCAACTGGCGAAGCGACTCTTCGATGAGATAGCCATACTGCCGTTGGCGGATATCCTTCATGGGATACTGTATGGGAGTAGGCTTTGGGGCATCTTCACCCAAGCGATTGATTTCACAAGGGTAGTCGATATCGAGCTGATAACCAGAGATGTAAGCAATATGGTCCCAGATACGATGCTTGTAATCGGGTAGCTCACGCATTTGGGGTTGCATGCTACTCATCACACCAAAGATGGACTCTGCACAACGCTGGCGCTCCTCCTTTGTCGGAAGCGTAGTCGCGTACATAATCATATCTTGTATGCCACGCCCGTATTCGGGCATCTGCAACTTTTCTCGTTTGGTATTGTATTTCATATTTAACCTCCCCCTATCCCTCATCAGAGGGGTGATAGGCCCTTGGGGGATTAGGGCTATTTATGTTTCTAATTATTCACTATTTAATCGTACTGTCTTGCGTCTTCCTATTCAGAAACGCCACCCCTCCCTGAGCGGGGACAGGCGAAGTCCACTCCTTCAGATAGAATGGTTCGCTATATGCCACGTCGGTAAACTCCCCACGCAGGAAACGCTGTTCGGCCAAGGGGAACATGCGCTTGGCTAAGGGGTGAATATCGGGAATAAATCGGGCATTGGGATGCTGGATGACGGATTGCACCTTTGCCGAACCATCACCAAAGAAATAGACAGGGCCACGATCGAGATACTCTTTATAAGTATCTGCCGTAACCACATCGGCTTGAACGCCACGCTCGGGCTTAAGGGAACGGTTATACACCGCGCTGTAAACCTCCATTCGACGAGCATCGAGCATAGGTACGAGCAAAGCATCGTCTTCAACCTCTTCATGGAACAAAAGAACCGGCACACACAACACCTCCAAGGTCGGCAGTGCTATCAAAGGCACATTACGGCCATAGCATACGCCTTTGGCCATGGAATATCCTATGCGCAGTCCTGTATAACTGCCAGGACCTTCGCTCACGGCTACGGCATCGAGAGGGATAGCATGACTTTCGGCAAAAGACAGAGCCTCATCAACAAAGACACCACACTTCACAGCATGGTTCGGCCCGTCCATATCCGCCTGTTCGTATATGCATGCTCCGTCCTGGCTTACTGCCACCGAACATACCTTCGTGCTGGTTTCAATATGTAATATGCAAGCCAACTTATTTACAATTTGACGATTTGCTGTTAACGATTTCTCGATTTACAATTTAATTCGCTTGCAAAGATACAAATTAATTTGTACTTTTGCACTATATTTAATTAATAAAAGGATTAATAAAAGGCATGATATTATCAATGACAGGATACGGCAAGGCCATCGTCGTATTCGAAGGAAAGAAAATTACGGCCGAAATTAAATCGCTCAATAGCAAATCGCTCGACCTATCTACACGCATAGCTCCGATATATCGAGAGAAGGAAATGGAGATTCGAAACATGATTGCCACAAATCTGGAGCGCGGAAAGGTGGAATTCAACTTATGGGCTGAAAAAAGCGATAGCACACTATCCTCTCCCATTAATGGAGCGATGGCTGAAAACTATCACAAGCAAATACGTCATATCTGCGAAGAATATGGTATTCCTGAACCTCAAGACTGGTGGGCATTGTTCATGCGTATGCCCGATGTTCTTAGTCGTGACGAGGTCATAGCCGAACTTTCCGAACAAGAGTGGACAGTGGCAAAGAAAGCCATAGAAGACAGTATTACCCAACTTGTCGACTTCCGTCGTCAGGAAGGTGTGGCCCTGCAACGCAAATTCGAGGAAAAGCTGGACAACATTGCTCAGCTTATGGCCAGCATTGAACCTTATGAGAAAGGTCGAACCGAAAAGATTCGCCAGCGCATCATCGACAATCTGGAAAGCATCAAAGGTGTCGAATATGACCGTAATCGTCTGGAACAGGAGATGATATATTACATCGAGAAGCTGGACATCAATGAAGAAAAGCAACGCCTCGCCAACCACTTGGCTTACTTTCGAGAGACCATGCAGAACGGGCATGGGCAAGGTAAAAAGTTGGGCTTCATTGCTCAAGAGATGGGGCGTGAGATTAATACCACTGGCAGCAAGTCGAACGAAGCAGAGATGCAGAACATCGTTGTCCGCATGAAGGATGAATTGGAACAAATCAAGGAACAAGTCTTAAATGTAATGTAACTATGCAAGGGAGGTTAATAATCGTAAGTGCTCCATCCGGAAGCGGGAAAAGCACCATTGTTCAATACTTGATGCAAGAGCATCCCGAGTTCAATCTGGCATTTAGTATCAGCGCTACAAGCCGACCGCCCAGAGGGAAGGAGCAACATGGCGTGGAATATTTCTTCCTTTCACCCGAAGAGTTTCGCGAGAAGATACAGGCAGGCGAGTTCTTAGAATATGAAGAGGTCTATCAAGACCGCTTTTACGGAACCCTTAAGAGTCAGGTGGAACACCAATTGGAAGAGGGACAGAATGTTGTCTTTGACGTTGATGTAAAAGGCGGATGCAACATCAAGCAGTTTTATGGAGACCGAGCCTTGAGCATCTTCATCCAGCCTCCTTCTATCGACGAACTGCGCCGTCGCTTGCTTCACCGTGCCACCGATGATGCCGAACAAATCGAACGACGACTCGCAAAGGCTGAAGAGGAGATGTCATACGCGCCTCGCTTCGACTACATTCTTGTGAACGACGACTTGGAAACAGCAAAGGCTGAAGCCGTGGAACTACTTAATAACTTTCTATCATGACGAATCTTAGATTAACAGGTTTCCTTATCTTCGGACTGGCCCTATCGATGGGCATCATCCTATGGGTTTGGCAAGAACGCCTGTGGGCCTGTGTGCTCTTCGCCCTGGCTTTTCTGCAAGGTATTATTATTGTCCTTAACTGGAATAAGGAACGCAGAAGGCGGAAATTCCGCAAGCTATAACTTGACATGAGAATCGGACTCTTTGGCGGTTCCTTCAACCCCATCCATACCGGCCACATACGGCTGGGCGAATGGCTTTGCAAGAAAGGCCTCGTGGATGAGTTGTGGTTTTTGGTCTCCCCTCTTAATCCTTTCAAGCAGAAGGACGATGACTTGCTCTCGGACGAAGGCCGATTACAGCTAACCCGTCTGGCCATCGAAGGTCGGCCTCAACTGAAAGTAAGTGATATCGAGATGCGATTGCCACGTCCGTCTTATATGGTCAGGACATTAGCCGAACTACGCCAAAAATATCCCAACGAGGAGTTCATTCTCATTATCGGAGCCGACAATTGGTTGCGTTTCCCCCAATGGAAGCAAAGCAACGAGATTCTGAAGCGCCATCGCGTCCTTGTCTATCCAAGACCGGGTTATGATATTGACGCCTCCACCCTACCCCCGAACGTACAACTGGTGTCAACTCCTTTATTCGACATCAGTTCCACACAAATAAGACAAGCCATCCGCAACGGCAACTATCACGGACGCGGACTTACCCCTAAAGTATGGAAAGAAATCAGACAAAAAAAGTATTATTTATGAAACGTCTCACCATCTTCATTCTAACCCTACCCTTGTGCCTTCTGCTATCAGCCCAGAAGACACCTGTTGAGAAATACGAACTCATACCTGCCTCCATGCAGAATGTCTTCCTCGACCATGTACAAAGCTTCCCAAGCCGCGTCATAAGCATAAACAATAACCAATATTTGGGACAGGTCAACAAGAAGCACCGCCTTTATGGCTATGGGCGCTACATCAACAACGACGGCTCGGAGATTATCGGACAATTCCGCGACGATCAGTTGCTCTTTGGCATTACTATTACACAGAACTCGGCATTAGTCGGCAGTCGTGAGAACTATGCTTCTTATAGTCTGGTCACGGGTAAGCTGGAGTTCATCTATCACTCCGAAGAGAAGGTGGTAGTGGACACGCGCAACCTGCTCGACTATAGCTTTGTTTCCATGAAGTATTCCAATGGCGACCAATATATGGGAGAAGTCTTCCAGCAAAAGCGCCATGGTTATGGCATCTACTATTATGCCAACGGCGACATATGGTTTGGCCAATACAACAATGATGTGCGCTCTGGCTTCGGTGCTTTCTTTGCCGTCGATGGGTATGTACAGATTGGCGAATGGCAAGGCGAGGACGACGTGCGCGTCATCGATATCAAGCGCAAATAAAAGATTGCTCAAGCATGGGCTGAAGATTGAGCAATCATAAGCCGGAGATTGCCCAATCGTATGACGAAGGTTGAGCAACCTTGAGCCATAGGTTGTACAACCATGAGGCATAAGCTGTGCAACCCTAAACAAACAATTGGGCCACAATCAGTAGCCTGATAATAAAATCTTAGAAATCAGATTATTTTTCGATGAGGGCAACGGCATAAGCCGAGATGCCTTCTTCGCGTCCGGTGAAACCTAACTCCTCGGTTGTAGTTGCCTTGATACTGATATCATCACGGTCAATCTGCATAACCTCGGCCAGGCATTGCTGCATCTGGGGAATATAGGGATTAAGTTTGGGACGTTGGGCACAAATGGTGGCATCGATGTTCCCCACACGATACCCCTTTTGGCCTATAAGTTCTACAACCTTGCGAAGCAGAACCTTACTGTCGGCATCCTTGAAGTCTTTACTTGTGTCTGGGAAATGGAAACCGATGTCGCGCATATTGGCGGCACCGAGCAAGGCATCACAAATGGCATGAATGAGGACGTCGGCATCACTATGACCCAAAAGACCAAAGGTGTGAGGCACTTTAATGCCTCCCAACCACAAGTCACGATTCGACACCAACTGGTGAACATCATAACCCATGCCTACACGAATCCTCCACATCAAAATATCTATTAACCTGTTAACCCTTTGACCTGTTACCCCCCTTATCTCCTACTGCGTCGCTTACCAAAGAGGTCCTTCATGCCATCGAGGTCGAACGAGAGGGTGAAGCGCATCGTCTGGTCAAGAGGGTTCGACTGAGCGGT
>JAGCVH010000025.1 GCA_017962495.1 Bacteroidaceae bacterium | reverse complement strand
TTACTTCTCTTACGACTCGAAGAAGTCGGGTGGTTTCACTTGCTCTCACCTCCGCTTTGGTGATACGCCCATCCGCTCGACCTACTTGGTTACCACACCTAATTTCGTGGCATGTCATGTGCAGGCATACCTCCATATGTATGATGTAACACGTGGTTTGCAGAAGAATGGTACGTTCCTTTTGAACATCATCTTCGAGGGTGAGGAACTGGAGAAGTTCATGCCTAATAAGGTAAAGCGCTACTTCGCACAGAACAATATCACTGTATATACCATCAATGCCACGAAGATAGCTCAGGAGATTGGTCTCGGCAATCGTACGAACACCATCCTGCAGTCGGCTTTCTTCCGCATCACAGGCGTCATCCCCGTAGAACTGGCCGTTGAGCAGATGAAGAAGTTCATCGTGAAGAGCTACGGTTCTAAGGGTGAGGATGTTGTAAACAAGAACTATGCCGCCGTTGACCGCGGTGGTGAGTACAAGCCATTTATCGTTAAACCCGAATGGGCAAGCCTGCCTGACGATGCTGAGAAGCAAGACGATGCTCCCGCATTCGTTAAGGAACTGGTTCGTCCTATCAATGCTCAGGCTGGCGATTTGCTGCCCGTAAGCGCATTTGCCAAGCATGGTACTGCCGACGGTTCGTGGGAAGTTGGTACATCTGCCTACGAAAAGCGTGGTGTAGAAGCCTTCGTACCTATGTGGACCAAAGAGAACTGTATCCAGTGTAACCAGTGTGCATACATCTGTCCTCACGCCGCCATCCGTCCTTTCGTACTCACCGACGAGGAACTGGCAGGCTTTGAGATCGATAGCATTGAGATGAAGGCTCCTGCTACGATGAAGGGAATGCACTTCGTTATTGAACCTAGCGTACTCGACTGTCTCGGTTGTGGCAACTGTGCCGACATCTGCCCAGGCAATCCCAAGTTGGGTAAGGCCCTCACGATGGTTCCCTTCAACCCCGATGCCGACGAAATGAAGAAGATGGCTCAGGATTGGGACAAGCTGGTGAAACTACCCTCGAAGCAAGACCTCGTAGATATCAAGCAGAGCGTGAAGAACAGTCAGTTTGCAAAGCCTTTGTTCGAGTTTAGCGGTGCTTGCGCAGGTTGCGGAGAGACGCCTTATGTAAAACTGATTTCTCAGTTGTTCGGCGACCGTCAGCTCATTGCCAATGCTACAGGTTGCTCGTCTATCTACTCTGCTTCTATTCCCTCTACACCTTACACCAAGAACGATAAGGGACAAGGCCCATGCTTCAACAACTCCCTGTTTGAGGACTTCTGCGAGTTCGGTCTCGGTATGGCCCTTGGTAACAAGAAAATGAAGGAACGCGTGGCCAAGTTGCTGCAAGAGTCTTGCGCCAACGAGAACTGCCCCACTGAATACAAGGAACTTGCGGCCGAATGGATTGCCAACTGCGAAGACGCAGACAAGACCAAGGAGATTGCTCCGAAGTTACGTGAGTACATCAAAGGTGCTGCCGAGGCTGGTTGTGAGATCAACAAGGAATTGCAGACCCTAGACCATTATTTGGTTAAGCGCAGCCAGTGGATCATCGGTGGTGACGGTGCTTCTTACGACATCGGTTACGGTGGTCTCGACCACGTTATTGCTACCGGTGAGGATGTCAACATCCTGGTACTCGACACTGAGGTTTACTCCAACACAGGTGGTCAGGCCTCTAAGGCTACACCTCTCGGCGCTATCGCTCAGTTTGCCGCTCAAGGTAAGCGCATCCGCAAGAAGGACCTCGGCATGATTGCCACCACCTATGGTTACGTTTATGTAGCTCAAATTGCAATGGGTGCTGACCACAGCCAGTGCCTCAAGGCCATCCGCGAGGCTGAGGCATGGCACGGTCCTAGTATCATCATTGCCTATGCTCCATGTATCAACCACGGTCTGAAGGCCAAGGGCGGTATGGGAAAGAGCCAAGCAGAGGAGAAGAAGGCCATCGAGTGTGGTTACTGGCACTTGTGGCGCTTCAATCCCGCTCTCATCGAGGAAGGCAAGAATCCGTTCAGCCTCGACTCGAAGGAGCCTCAGTGGGATAAATTCCACGACTTCCTCATGGGTGAGGTTCGCTATCTCTCTGTCAAGAAGGCTTATCCCGACGAGGCAGAGGAACTCTTTGCCGAAGCACAGCGCATGGCTCAGATTCGCTATAAGTCTTACGTCCGCAAGACACAGGAAGATTGGACAGAGTGAGAGCAATGATAAACTCTTAGTCATTGCCGAGCGAAGATTCAATCTCGATGAAGTCAAGACTGAAGCGAGGAATAATCCAACAAATCATTCTATAATAAAAAGAGGTGGAACTGCTTAGTTTCATCTCTTTTTTTGGCCCATACCAGCAGAAAGTCAAAAAACTTTTGTACATTTGTACGACAATAGGCATGCAATCTGCCATCAATAACCTGAAAAACAACAAACAATATGTCAATCTTAATGATTCTACAACTCATGATAGTGCTGGGAGCACTATGGGTTGGCTCACGCTATGGTAGTCTGGCACTTGGTGCCATATCTGGCATTGGCCTTGCAATACTCGTGTTTGCATTTGGTATGGAACCCGGCACACCACCGACCGATGTAATCTACATCATTATCGCTGCAGTCACATGTGCTGGCATTATGCAAGCCTCGGGCGGTATGGACTGGCTCATTCAGATAGCCGAGAAACTACTGCGTAAACACCCCGACCGCATCACGTTCCTGGCTCCGCTCTGCACATTCTTCCTTACTGTGCTTGTAGGCACGGGACATGTCGTCTATACGCTAATGCCTATTATATGCGACATCGCACTTAAGAAAGGAATCCGCCCGGAGCGTCCTTGCGGCGTGGCCTCCATAGCCTCACAGGTGGGCATTACCTGTTCGCCCATAGCCGCAGCGGTAGTCGCCTTCGTTAGCATATCTAATGCCAACGGCTTTGAAATCACTATCCCAGGCGTGCTCATGATAAGCATACCGGCTTGCCTTTGTGGATTAATGGCGGCTGCTGCAGCCAGTTATCACAGAGGACTGGACCTCGACAAAGACCCGAAATTCCAGGCTAAACTGAAAGATCCCACACAGCGCAACTATATCTATGGTGGAAACGCCACCACGCTGGGCAAGGAAATTCCGAAGGAAGCCAAGCGTGCCGTATTCATCTTCTTAGGCGCCCTGGCCATCATTGTCTTCTTTGCTATCTTCCAGAACGCCCTTCCCTCTTACGACACACTACGGGCTGTCAAGGGCAGTAACCCGATGATACTCGATGACAACGCTACGCTCACTGCCGAGCAACTGGTAAAAGCAAAGGTTCATGTTACTGGCATGACGGAGTGGTTCGATAAGCCGCTCGCCATGAACGTCGTGATACAGATAGTGATGATTTCGGCCGCCGCACTGATGATTATATTCTGTAAAGCAGCCCCAAAGAAGGCTGTGGCAGGTCCAGTTTGGCAATCGGGTATGGTGGCTGTAGTGGCTATCTACGGCATTGCATGGCTCGCAGACACTTATTTCTCTAACTATCTCCCCGAAATGAAGTTAATGCTTGCCGACATCGTTAGACAACATCCATGGTCGATAGCCTTGGTATTCTTCCTCGTTTCCGTACTCATCAACTCGCAAGGCGCCGTCGTTGTGGCCATGTTGCCCTTGGCTTACTCTCTGGGCATAGCTGGCCCAGTGCTTCTGGGTGTACTACCATCGGTTTACGGATACTTCTTCATCCCCAACTATCCTAGTGACATTGCCACCGTCAACTTCGACCGTTCTGGCACAACGGTCATAGGAAAGTATCTCCTAAACCATTCATTCATGATGCCAGGCCTCATCAGTGTGGGTGTCTCTACATTGGTCGCCTATATGCTTGCTATGGTCATATACTGACGCTGCATACACCTGTTTCCCGTCCTGCCCTTACAAGGCTGTTTTCTTACTAATGGTAACGATGCCATACTATTTGTAACGTGGAACCTATACTAATATAATAATTGTATCTTTGTAACGGAATACCAAGAGACGAACAACGAAACCAGAAGTCAATAAGAAATACATGCGATGAAGCAAGAAGTCAATCCTCAGACCACCAGTCGGGCCTACGCCTTTGAGATGTGGATGAAGGCACCGATGCCAATGGTGACGTTTTTCAAGACACTTAACGTGAAGCGTTTGGTAAAGGTAAGCCGGCAAACGGGTATGAAATTCAACATGCTAATGTGCTACTGCATCGGCAAGGCAGCCAGCGGCATCAAGGAGTTCTACTTATTGCCTGAGGCTGGAAAACTAATGCAGTTCGACGGCATTGCAGTAAACACCATTGTCATGAAACGTGATGGCGAAGTCGCTTCGTGCGATATACCATTCTCGAAAGACCTGTCCTTGTTCAATCGGCAGTACATGCAACTCACAACGCAAGTATCGGAAAGCGGCATCAACCACGACTTGCCCGATAGTATGGTCATCGGCACTTCAGCTCTAGCGCAATATGACATCGACGGCGCCGTGGGCATGTACAGCGGTCCGTATAATAATCCTTTCCTCATCTGGGTCAAGTACAAGCACCGTCTTCTGACAACTACCCTCACCGTTTCTTTCCAGTTCCATCACACACAAATGGACGGAGCCCATGCGGCCCGATTCCTAAACGCGTTGCAGCAAGAAATAAACAATCTAACATGTTGACATTACGCGAGCGAAAGAAGGATAATGATAGTTTGTACATAATAATATAACCAGTTGAAGATGAAAGTAAAGCACTTTTTGAGTCTTGCCGTGCTCCTATGCACACTGATTGGGCTTAAGGCTCGAGCCGAAGAGGCGGAGCTGGCGTTTTGGACAATAAATAAGGAGGGAGGCATCACCTGGACCAACGACGGACGGGCGCACACCGACCACATAGAGATGGCAGGCAGGCAGATGGCGGTGGTACTGCACTATGGCATCAATGCCACTGGCCGATTCACTTGTGAAAGGCATCTGGTCTTCCCCATGCTGCGAACCCTCCCCAATGATACACATGCCAGCTTCATCCGCTACGTCAACTGGGACCCACTGGAGAGCGTGCTCGTAGGACAGACGAGACTTGTGGACAGACAGGAAAAGGTAGATTCCATCACTCTCCAAGGACTAATGACGGTGCAGAGCCACTGGGGCGCTATCGGCGTAAAACGCACATTAAGCCCCTCGCCTACCCTACCTGCATTGGTGGAGCAATATGAATTGACCAACCTCGGCGACAGAGCCATGACACTCCGTATCGAGCCCACGGAACACCGTATGACTAGTGACGCCGCCACGGGATTAGAGGGTGCTTATGTGGTAGAATCCATACTCTATGGCACAGGAACATTCCAACTGGAACCACGTCAATGCAAAACCTTCTCGGCAGTAGTGAGCGCCCGCAGGCAAAGCGAGCAGCCGCTTACCTGTGACGCGGATAAGGAGATAGTTGAACGAAGAAAACTGGTGGCTGGATGGCAGAAGAACCTGGTCCTTGAGACGCCCGACGCTGTGCTTGACCGCATGTTTGCCTTCTCCAAGATACGTGCCTGCGAAAGCATCTACGAGACTAAGAACGGCCCCATGCATGGGCCAGGCGGTGAGCGATACTATGCCGCCATCTGGGCTAACGATCAGGCCGAATACGCCAATCCTTTCTTCCCCTTCATCGGTGATACCTATGCCAATGCCTCGGCCATGAACTCGTGGAGGATGTTCGCCGCTTGGATAAACGATGAATGGAAGCCCATACCAAGTAGCATCATAGCCGAGGGGACGGACTATTGGAATGGAGCAGGCGACCGTGGCGATGCCGCCATGATTGCCTATGGTGCATCACGCTATGCTTTGGCTCGCGGCAGTCGTGAGGAAGCTCTATCTCTTTGGCCCCTGATCCAATGGACACTGGAGTACTGTCGCCGGCAGTTGAACGAGGCCGGCGTAGTGCGCTCCGACCGCGATGAACTAGAAGGCCGTTTCCCCAGTGGTAGTGCCAACCTTTGCACGTCATCCTTATATTACGACGCACTGTTATCTGCCTCTTATCTGACACGCGACCTGAAACAACCCGCCTCCGTAGCCAAGGGTTACCAGAAACAAGCCCGTGACCTCCGAATAGCCATCGACCGATACTTCCATGCCATAGTTGAGGGCTTTGACACCTATCGCTATTACGACGGCAACGACGTGCTGCGTTCCTGGATATGCATACCTCTGACCATGGGCATATATGAGCGCGCCAAAGGCACTATTGATGCCTTGTATTCTCCTCGTCTGTGGACCAAGGACGGCATGCTAACACAAGCAGGCAGTGAAACATTTTGGGATCGCTCCACGCTCTATGCCTTACGTGGTGCCTTGATGGCGGGCGACACGGAACGTACACTGGGCTTCCTACAATATTATTCGCGTACGCGCCTGTTAGGAACACATGTACCTTATGCCATTGAGGCATGGCCCGAGGGTAACCAGCGCCACCTCTCTGCCGAAAGTGCACTGTATGCCCGCATCATCACCGAGGGACTGTTCGGCATCCGTCCGACGGGCCTGCACAGTTTTACCATATCACCACGACTGCCCAAAGCTTGGCCCGAAATGTGCCTGCGCCATATCCGCATGTGCGGAGACGATTTCGACCTGCGTGTTTATCGTGACAACAAACAACGCGTGCGCGTGCAATTAATTAAGGATGCCAAGATCATCAAGGACATAAACATAGACAACGACGGTACACAAATAGTGCTTTAATATGAGAAGGTTATTGGTGTTTCTGCTGGTTATCACTACCATGCAGACAAGTGCTCAGGACTTGGCACTCTGTAAACGAATAGTAAAACAACTGAGCAGCGCTAAGTATCAGGGACGAGGCTATGCGCGAGACGGCGCCAATAAAGCAGGCCGATTCCTACAAAAGGAGTTCCTGAAGGCGGGAGTGGACGAGGTCACATGTCAGCCTTTTAAGTTAGACATTAATACTTTCTGTGGTAAAATGGAGATGCGAGCCGACGGAAAGAAACTCATTCCAGGCATAGACTTTTCTATGCGCGAGTACTCCCCAGGCGTGCATGGCGAGTTCCCGGTCTATCATGTCGACACCTTGAACTTCGATGCCGATAAGATGTTTGCCGACTTAGCCAAGCCTGAATTTGCTAATTGTCTGGTAGCATGCGAGTTTTGGTTTACCTATCGGCACAGCAAGGACTTCTCACGTCTGCAGAAGGCAGGGGAATGTCCTAATGCAGGCCTTATCTACACGTGGGAATCGCCTATAAAATTCTTTAAGGCATATGGTCATCGTGTGGTGGACAAGCCCATCATTTGGGTAACGCCTAATGCGATAGAGGGAGTAAAAAAAGTACGCGTGGATGTGGATAACAAGTTCCTGAAAGACTACGAGTGCTTCAATGTCATTGCCAAGGTTAAAGGCCAACGACACGACAGTTGTTATGTCTTCACTGCCCACTACGACCACTTGGGCAATCTGGGCAAAAAAGTCTTTTATGCAGGTGCTAACGACAATGCTTCCGGCACTGCCACCATCGTCACCCTTGCTGCTCACTATGCGAAGAATCGCCCTAAGTTCGACATGTACTTCATTGCCTTCTCGGGCGAGGATGCCAACCTTCGAGGTTCGGAGTATTACGCCCAGCACCCCATCGTGCCACTGGAGCAGATTAAATACCTTATTAATATAGACATGATTGGCGATAACAATCCCATTCAATACTGCGAAGCCAGTGACGAAGGAATGCGTGGATATACATTGTTCGAACAGATTAACAACGAGAAACATTACTTCCAAGCCTTGCACCGAGGTGATTTAGCAGCAAATAGCGACCATTACTCCTTTGCCACGCGACATATTCCCTGCATCTTCCTTGAAAATGAAAAAGGGGATGCTTTCCAGTACTACCACACCATCTTCGACACTTACCGTACCGTCCGCTTCGACAGTTATGAGCCTGTGTTCCGATTGGTAACAGACTTTGCGGAGAGATATTAATAAAAAAGTGCATAAGCGGTGTCACTTTTTGTTTCCTTGACTTGTTATATATATGTAACCGGTTAAAGAACCGATGGAACAGCGAGAGCAAAGCTGAATTAGTTCAAGCTATGCCGAGTCGTGACAGAGGAAGACGAAAGTCAAAACGAAGTGTTTAACAATAAATAATAGAAAGAAAGATGGATCATTATGCACTTGATACCTTAACGGAAATCATTCAAGAAGTTATATGGCCCCTCACCTTTGGATGTGTATTTCCCATCGTAATCACATGGTTGATTGTCCGCCTAAAGATGAATGAGTCGAAGAACCGCATGCAAATCGTGATGGCAGCCATTGAGAAGAACGCAGAGACTGACATTGAGGACTTACTCAAGAGATTGGCGCCCAAGCAGAAACTGCTGAAGGAAAAGTTGCTCACCAAGCTATTGTGGGGAAGCATCATCGCATTTGTGGGAATTGGCGTTTTAGGATGCACCGTCATGTGGGATATTGTTGGTGGCGCATACCCGAGTACTCTTGCGAAACTATACGTAATTGGTTCTATCACGCTTGCCATCGGCATAGCATTCCTTGTCAATTACTTCGTAGGCAAGAAGTTACTGGCCAAAGAGATTGAAGCAGAAGAGCAGAAACTGGTGGCAGAGGCACACTCGTGACACGCGAAGTCTTCATAACCTATGCAGAGCGTGAGCAGGAGGCGCTGAGAAGTTTCTTGCTCGCCCTCTGCTGTGGTAACAAGGACGATGCCGACGATTTGGCACAAGATACGTTGGTAAAAGCCTATCTCTCTTCGGCGGGCTATCAGGACCGGGGACGTTTCCGCTCGTGGCTTTTCAAGATTGCCCATAACACCTTTCTTAACCATAAGGAGAGTTGTCGAACAATGGAAAATGTTGATGAAGCTCGGACACTTATAAGTAGTACTTCTGCCGACTCGTCCTTCCAGCATCAAGACCTCTACCTTGCACTTCGCACCTTGCCCCCCAAGGAACGTTCGGCTATCACCTTGTTTTATCTCAACAGGTATAGCATCAAAGAAATAGCTAAGATTATCGACGCCTCAGAGGAGGCTGTAAAGAAGCAACTTTCACGAGGACGCGACAAACTCAGAGAGCAATTGAGAATGGACAAGGGATAATGGACCGCTCGGCATCTGCGAAGCAGTGACGCTTGCGTAAGAAACTGGAGCAAGAATGAAAGAAGATATGACAAAAGATAAAACTTTGGAGGAACTCTTCCTCGCACAAAAGCCTCATTTCGATGACAATGAAGCTTTTATGGAATCGCTCACCAAACGCCTTGATGCCGTGGAGTTCCTAAAACAACATCAGGAGGCAACCATCCATCGTTATAAGATGGCGATGGTAGTGGCTTTCATAGTAGGGATTATCAGTGGGGGCATCTCAATCGTGTACATCATGTCCATGCCTACCGATGTACCACTCTTCACTTTTCAAGTTCAAAATGGCTTCCTACTATGGTTGTCACAAAATACGCGCATGATTGTCTCCGCTGTCCTTGCATTACTCATGACAGTGGGTGTCATAAGCATCATCAACAACGTTCAAGAGATCATGCGCATGCGTGTTCGCATGACCTCGTATAAGGTTTCACCAAAGCAAAGCGAATGGTGGCCAACATGGTGACTACTGCGGCCAGTGTGAGTGACAACCAATAGTCGAGCCCAAGAATCGTAGGTGAGGTAAAGAAGAAATCCGTTACCACCATTGTCATGAACATGGCTGGCAGAAGTGTCATCCAATAGCACTTCTCCTCCTGACGAAGATACACCGAACACATCCATAGGGTAATGGCTGCCATTACCTGTGTACCCCACGCCACATATTGCCACACTGTGCCGAAACCGGAAGGGTTCTCGATCTGCCATGCTAATAGAGCGATGCCCACAGCAAAAACCGGTAAAGACAGAAGCAAACGGTTGCGTACAGAAGTCTGTTTCCACCCGAAGGCTTCGGACAGGATAAGACGAGCCGCACGGAAAGAGGAACCACCCGTTGTGATAGGTGCAGCCACTATGCCCAACAAAGCCAGTATGCTACCAAAGGTGCCGAGCCATGATGCACAGACAATATTGACTACGGTAGGAGCATCAAAGAACTGGATGAGTGAAAGACCTGATTGTCCCTCGAACTTAGCTATGACCTCTGCAGGACACACCTCGCGCCAGCCGCCATAAAAGAAAAAGTAACTGCTGATGGTTGCCCAGACAAGGGCTACAAGTCCTTCGGTTATCATCGCCCCGTAGAATACGGCTCGCCCTTGACGCTCCGACTTCATGCAGCGTGCCATCATGGGCGACTGCGTAGCATGGAACCCACTGACGGCACCACATGCAATAGTAACAAAGAGTGCAGGGAACAACGGTTGCGTCAAACCCAAACGCTCTGCACCATAGTTTCCCAAGCCGTCCCATACCTCTGGCAAAGCAGGTTGCTTGATAAGTAACACTATACCCAGTGCCACAACCATGAAGAGCATGGACAAGGCAAAGAGAGGATAAACACGACCGATGACCTTGTCAATGGGCATCATCGTGGTAGCAATATAATAGGCAAAAATAATGAACACCCACATCATGCGTTCGCCCCAGATGCCACTCAATATGATGGCAGGACAATAGACGAAGAAAGCTCCCACAAGCACCATCATGAGCATAGTGAAAAGGATGAGAGCCTTGCGTGCTACACTACCAAGATAGTGGCCCGTCAGTTCAGCCAATCCCTGTCCGTCATTACGCAACGAAAGCATACCGCTCATGTAGTCGTGCACCGCTCCCCCGAAGATACATCCCAATACAATCCACAAATAGGCTGACGGACCAAACCACATGCCCATGATAGCTCCGAAGATAGGCCCCGTTCCCGCGATGTTCAGGAACTGGATCATAAAGATTCTCCAACCAGGCAACACTATGTAGTCGATGCCATCGGCCTTGCGAATAGCTGGCGTTTCGCGGTCATCAGGACCAAACACCCGTTCCACCACTCGGCCATAAACCATGTAACCCAACACCAAGGCTACGAGACTAATCAAGAATGTTATCATCTTTTTACCTATTTAATCCTTTTACTTCAACGTGTCCTCCTTTATACGACTCACATACCTCATAACAACGAAGGACACGTTTCGACTACAAAGGTATAACATTTCTGGCATTTACAACCTTATTTCGCTGAAAAAGTACGAATTATACTACTCCATGCGACTCACACGCCGCGCCTCAGCACGCGCTTCACGCCAGCGAGGGTAGTAGCGGTCCATGAGGGCATGGAATCTAGGTCCATGGTTCGGCACAAGCAGATGAGCCATTTCATGCACTACCGTATGCTCAATGCACCATTCAGGTAAGAGCAACAGATAGAGGCTCAGACAGATGGCCTTTCGGCCCGTATGGCACGATCCCCAACGCGAACGAGTAGCTTTATAGGTAAGGAACTGTGGACGAACACCCATTTGTTCGGAATAGCGTTCAATCAATTGCCGAATGATGGCATCAAGCTTGTTCTTTGCCTCCTGCCTTTGCGCCCGAGTTCGAAGGGGTAGTTGTGCAAAGAAGTCACTTCGTATCTGTTCACGTTGCAACGTGCGTTCTTGGGCTCGCCGTATCCATTCATCATGCTTTGCCACAAACTCCTGTATGCTCTGTTCCGATGTACCATAGGGAGCAGACACACGTACCTCCCCACCCTTCCCGATGCGCAGGGAGAGACGACTGGTTTGCCTTCGTGTTACATGTATGTCCATAGCCAAGCGCAAAGATATGAAATAATTATCAATTATCAATTGTCAATTGTCAATTGTTTCGTACCTTTGCACCCATGAAACGGATACTTTTCATTTGCCTTGGCAACATATGCCGTAGTCCAATGGCAGAAACCATCATGCAACAGATTGTTGACGAGCAGGGACTGACACAGGATTTCGAGATTGATTCGGCTGGACTGATTAGTTATCACGAAGGCGAGCAGGCAGACCCTCGCATGAGGTCCCATGCCAGTCGCCACGGTTACAGGATTACCCACATTTCCCGTCCCATAAGGACGTCGGACTTCCGCCATTTCGACCTCATCATTGGTATGGATGACGCGAATATCGATCACCTTCATCGTCTTTCGCCCGACTTAGGGACAGACGCAAAGATTCATCAGATTTCAGAATTCTTCATCAATGTGCAGGCCGACCATGTCCCCGACCCCTACTACGGAGGTTCGCAGGGCTTCGAGCGTGTCATTGAAATGTTGGAGGATGCTTGTCAGGGAGTTTTGCTAAGTATAGTTGACAGGTGATAGTCTTGTTTCGGTTTCGTCATGCAAGCGTAGACCTTTATTCGACCGATTCTTAAATTCTTAATTCTTCACCCTTCATTCTTAATTTACTTATATATGGCCATACATTATAGCAAGAAAGAGGAAATCATCAACTCGTCGTCCCACGGTGTTGGCATACTGCTTGGCATGGTAGTAGGTGGACTATTTCTTTGGTGGGTTTATAGGCAGGGCGACGGATGGGCGGAGTTTGGTGTATGGCTTTATCTGTTCGGGATGCTGTCTTCCTATGTAGCCTCTACGGTTTATCATGCCTTGCCTGAACGATGGAAGGCAAAGGAAGTGCTGAGGCGCTGGGACCATGCCGCCATCTATTGGCACATTGCCGGCTCATACTCTCCCATAACCCTCATTGCCTTGAGAGAACAGGGCTATTGGGGTTGGGCTCTCTTCACTTTTGTCTGGATGTGTGCCATCGTTGGCACGGTGATGAGTTTCCGCAAACTGCAAGAACATAGCAACTGGGAAACTGCCTGTTTCATTCTCATGGGCCTTTCATGCTTGGTGGCCCTCAAGCCTCTGTTGGACACCATACCTGAGAGTTTTGCCTGGATTGTAGCCGAGGGCGTATGCTATATCACAGGCGCCCTGTTCTACACACTACACAATCGTCCCTACATGCACTCCGTTTTCCACTTCTTCGTGCTTGCAGGCTCCGTCTGTCACATCGTTGCGGTGTGGGGGATGTTACATATGTAAATACGAGTCCTTGAAACCAAGGAAGTAGAGAACACCATCGATACCAATGGTGTTGATACTTTGTTTGGCGTTGGCAACCACACGGGGCTTGGCGTGGAAGGCTATACCGAGTCCTGCCAAGGAAAGCATGGGCAGATCGTTGGCTCCATCTCCAACGGCGATGGTCTGCTCCAAGTCCACCTTCTCCACCTGAGCAATCAGGCGCAAAAGTTCTGCTTTGCGATGTCCATCCACTATGTCACCTTTGTAACGACCTGTAAGTTTTCCATCTTCGCCTACTTCAAGTTCGTTGGCATAGACATAGTCGATACCGAGTTTCTTCTGCAGGTATTCGCCAAAGAAAGTAAATCCTCCTGAGAGCAAGGCAATCTTGTATCCGTAGCGTTTCAGCACCATCATCAGTCGCTCTACACCTTCGGTCATGGGCAGATTCTCGGCAATGTCCTGCATGACGCTTATGTCCAGTCCCTTCAGCAAGGCGACACGTCGTGTAAAACTCTCCTTGAAGTCAATCTCGCCACGCATGGCGCTCTCGGTAATCGCCCTCACCTCGGCCCCTACTCCATTACGTTCTGCTAGTTCGTCGATACATTCTGTCTGGATGAGTGTCGAGTCCATATCGAAGCAAATCAAACGGCGCATTCGTCGATACATATCATCTTTCTGGTATGAAGTATCGACATCCATCTCAGTGGACAGTCTCATCAGTTGCTCGTGCAACAGGGCCTTGTCACGAGGTGTTCCACGGACGGAAAACTCGATGCAGGCTTTTGCCGACTCCTTGTCTTCATGAAGGGGCGGACGTCCCGTTAATCGTCGTATCGAGTCGATGTTAAGGCCTTGGTCTGCAATAATCTTTGTCACAGCCTCAATCTGACTGGCCTCCAGTCTGCGTCCAAGCACGGTAAGTATGGCACGGTTCTTGCCCTGACGGCTAACCCAAGCGTTGTATTCCTCCTCGCTAACCGGAGCAAAATGCACGGTTACACCCAATTCACTGGCCTTAAACAAAACGTGCTTCATGACCTGTCCCGACGACTGCTCATCGACGTAAATCATAATACCCAGCGACAGGGTGTTGTGAATGTCGGCCTGACCTATATCCATCACAGCAGCGTTATAACGCGCCAGAATCTCCATAAAACTAGCAGTCAGTCCCGGGCGGTCCTCACCTGTGATACGCAGCAAAATCAACTCTTTCTTTGTTTCCATGATACCCTGTACATATTTTTTGCAAAGTTACGAAAAGTCGAGAGCAAAACAAAAAGAAAAGTTTATTTTCATTTAGTTTTAGCATTTTCTTGCATAAAACGCAGTTCGGCTTCCAACATCTCCAAGCGTGGCATGGGAGAACCAGCCTCACGTGCCAACTGCAGGGGGCGTGTGTAGAGGTATTCAATCTCCATGGGGCGGTGGAAGTCCCAATCGAGACGCATCGACGGACTATAGGGAACCATGTCGTCGGTCATTTGCATCATCTTCTCAGCAAAAGCCTCATCCAATCCCGACACGCCCATGGCCTGTGCAGCATGCACTACTTCCATCATCTGTTCCCAGATGAGTTTTCGACTCGATGGATGGCGCATCAGGTCCAACGTCTGGCATCCAAGGGCAACCGTCATACCATTGAAGGGCATGTTCCATACAGCCTTGCGCCACCGTGCCGTTTCATAGTCCACCAGATTAACTTCAATGCCAGCCTCGCGAAGTTCATCAAGCAGGCGGTTGATCAACGATGTGTCACGACACGAATAGTTACCAATGTTTATGGAACCGTAATGTTGATGATGGACAACACCGGGTTCTATCTTTGCCGAACAAATAAAAGCTAAACCAGCGGCCAAACTGACATCGGGGAACATTTTCTGCACGTCTGCTTCCACGCCAATGCCATTCTGAATGAGCACGACCAGTGTCTTGTCGTGCAACAGAGGGGGAAGCAAGTCGCACAATAAATAGTTATTTGTTGTCTTCAACCCCACAAGAACTACGTCACAAGGCGGCATTTCATGTGTATCGCGATAGACATTAGGGTGTTCCAGACGAAAATCACCTTGCCACGAACGCACTTCCAGTCCATGACGCAGCACGTGGTCGTAGTCGTTGTGCAGTAGGAAGTGAACCTCCTGCCCAGCCTTTGCCAAACGTGCACCATAGAATCCACCTATGGCTCCCGTACCAATAATTCCGTATCTCATATTATCATCATTTAAACATTCTATTAATTGGCCAAAGCCTCAAACAAGCAGTCAAGGGCTAGGTCGGCATCGCCTCGGGCCTCGTCAAGAAGTGTAACAAATTTCGAGCCAATGATGGCTCCCGCAGCATTTTGTTGAGCAGATTCCAGCGTTTGGCGGTTCGAAATACCGAAACCTATCATGCGAGGATTGCGCAACTGCATCTGATCAATACGACGGAAATAAGCTTGTTTTTGTTCGTCGAAAGATTGCTGTGCGCCTGTTATGGCAGCAGAGGATACCATATAAATGAAACCATCGGTGTTCTCGTCGATGAAACGGATACGCTCTTCCGAGGTCTCTGGCGTTATGAGCATGATGACACGCAAATCGTAACGGTCAGCCACTGGTTTTAACTGTTCCAGATAGTCCTTAAAGGGCAGGTCGGGGATAATCATACCACTGACACCACTCTCTACACACGATTGGCAGAACGCTTCTATACCATAGTGCAGAATGGGATTGAGATAACCCATGAGGATGAGTGGAATGCTGACCTCCTGCTTGATGCTCTTGAGTTGAGCGAAGAGGGTCTTCAGGTTCATGCCATTCTTCAAGGCCTTAGTAGCAGCGCCCTGAATGACAGGACCATCGGCCAATGGGTCGCTGAAGGGGATGCCCACCTCCAGAAAGTCGATACCACGACGCTGCAAAGTCAGGATAACGTCTGTAGTACTTTCCAATGTGGGAGTCCCTGCACAGAAATAGAGACTTAGGAACTTTTTGTCTGCCGGACGTTCGGCAAATAGTTTATTTATCTTATTCATAATCTTATTTGTTTAATAAATCCCTTGAGCATATTCACGTCTTTAAGGGCGGGGGAAATTTCAAAGCGAGAATTCATATCGATGCCGATGCAACGAGGATGATGAAAGGCTTTGACACACTCGACATCATGGGGACCGATGCCTCCACTGAGAAGGAATGGTGTATCGCCACTATAGGCATCAAGCACGCTCCAGTCAAATTTCTCTCCATTACCGCCAACAGACTTGCCCTTCGTGTCGAAAAGGAAACAGTCGACGATGCCCTCATAGGCTTTGGTCTGCACAAAGTCTTCCTGGCTTGCAATATTAAACGCCTTAATTAGAGAACGACCCTGAAGGCTCTGGGCATACTCTGGGGATTCACTCCCATGCAACTGGATGACATCAAGGTCATAGTCGGCTGCAATGCGTTGAACCTGCTCTATTTGCTCATCGACAAAAACTCCAACACGCTTGCACCTTATAGGCAGATAAGCTGGACGTTCGCCGACGTATCGACTGGACTTCGGCCAGAAGATAAAGCCCATCATGTCGATGCCTAAAGCTTCAACCTCACGGATGTTCTCCGCATCGCGCATGCCACAAACCTTTATTAATTCACAATTCATAATGCACAATTCATAATTGGGTGATGAAATCGTGGAGGGCGAGGCCTGGATTGTCTGTCTTCATGAAGTTCTCACCAATAAGGAATCCGCGGAAACCTGCCTGACGGAGAGCCTTCACCGTTTCCGGATTCGAGATGCCGCTTTCGCTGACCTTCACGGCTTCGCGTGGCAAGCGTTCGGCCAAGCGGAACGAAACCTCAACGTCGGTGTGGAACGAACCCAGATGACGATTGTTAATGCCACATAGGTCTGGCTCCAGTTCAGCATACTCCAGTTCACGTTCGTCGTGCATCTCAAGCAACACCTCAAGACCTAACCGATGTGCCTTGTCCATCAACGATTTACACTCCTGTCTGCTCAGACACGCCGCAATCAGCAAGACTGCAGAAGCACCGCAGAGAACTGCAGCATAGAGCTGTGCCTCGTCAATGACGAAGTTTTTATATAATATTGGTAATGTAACGCCACTCTGACGAGCCTGACGAATGAAATCATCACTGCCGCCAAAGTAATGTTCGTCGGTAAGGATGCTAAGTGCCGCGGCACCGTTCTGCTGATACGACAGTGGAATGATGTCGGCTAGTCCTTCTTCCTTTATCCAGCCTTTTGAGGGCGAACGACGCTTAAACTCAGCGATAATGCCCGTCTCGCTTTGGAGCAATGCCTGACGCAAGGATGGTTTCTTGGCACACAGGAGTTCCATCTCATGATGCTTGTGAGCGACTATTTCTTGTAAGATATCTTGCATGGTTGTTTCAGGAATAACGACTTAACTATTCAACTCCACAAACTTCTTGAACGTATGCAGGGCACTGCCGCTGTCGATGCTTTCACGGGCAATCTCCACGCACTCCTCGATGGTCTTCTGCCCCTTCTCCAAGACCTGAATACCGAAAGCGGCGTTGGCCAATACGATGTTTTTCTGGGCTGGCAGGGCACGATTCTCGAGCACGGAGTCGAAGATCTGAGCGGCCTCCTCCTCTGTGGCACCACCTACAAGTTCTTCTGGCTTGGCAATGTCAAACCCGAGGTCCTGCGGACGGAAGATACGCTCGTAGCCATTCGTTGTAACCTTGAAGTCACCCGTCAGCGAAATTTCATCGTAACCGTCGATGGAGTTTACGATGCCGTAGTCAATGCCCAATTTCTGATACACCTGATGGTAAAGTCGCATCTGGTCGAGGTTGGCCACACCTAGCAGTTGGCACTTGGGCTGACTGGGGTTGACTATGGGACCAAGCAGGTTGAAGATAGTGGGGAACTGCAGCGCCTTACGGATGGGGCCCACAAACTTCATGGCCTTGGCAAAGAGTTGGGCATGCAGATAGACGATGCCTGCCTCGTTGAGCGAACGGTTCAGACGGTCAATGTCATCGGTAAACTTAATGCCGTGATGCTGGATGACATTAGAGGCTCCACTCACACTGGTTGCTGCATAGTTGCCATGTTTGGCCACCTTGTAGCCAGCACCCGCTATTACAAAGCAAGCCGTGGTGGAAATGTTGAACGTATTCTTGCGGTCGCCTCCAGTACCGACAACGTCGATGTATCGGTCACAATTGAGGATAGCGCTCACGCCAGTTTCCAAGATACCATCACGGAAGCCGAGCAGTTCATCGACGGTGACGCCACGCATCTGCAGACATGTCAGCAAGGCCGTGATTTGTTCATTGGGGAACTCACTATGCGTAATTCCTATCAGGATGTTCTTCATCTCCTCACGTGTCAGGAATTCATGGTTGAGGAGTTTGGCTAATATCTCTTTCATAGCTGTATAAAGTTTTTAATGATTGTCTTACCTTCTGGTGTCAACACGCTCTCTGGATGAAACTGAATGCCATGTATGTCATGCTCGCGGTGTCGTAGAGCCATAATCTGCCCTTCATCGCTCTGGGCGGTCACTTCCAAACAAGCAGGCAGGCCGTCGGTCGCAACAACCCATGAATGGTAGCGTCCCACAGTGATGTCCGGGTCAAGACCTTCGAAGATAGGGTCGTCGGCGACGATATGGCAAGGTGTAGCCACCCCATGAAAGACATCTGTGAGATTCTCGAGCCGGGCTCCAAACGCCTCACCAATAGCCTGATGGCCAAGGCAGACACCGAGTATGGGCTTTTTGCCGGCATAAGTTCTGATGACATCTAACAACAACCCTGCCTCCGAGGGAATGCCAGGACCTGGCGAGAGGACAATCTTGTCGTAGGACTCCAGAGCTTCAAGTTCAAACTGGTCGTTACGCACAACCGTAACCTCTGCCCCCAGTTCCTTTACCAAATGACTCAGGTTATAGGTAAACGAGTCATAGTTATCTATAATGACTATTCTTATCGGACTATTCATAATGCTTCTGCTTTTTCGATTGCCTTACGTAGGGCACCCAGTTTATTATTCACTTCCTGTAATTCATATTCCACATCGCTCTTGGCCACGATGCCACCACCGGCTTGGAACCAGAGTTCGCCATTTCGACTGACGAAGGTTCGAATGGTGATGGCCTGATTCAGCGTTCCATCGAGTCCAATGAAACCGATGCAACCTCCATAGGCTCCTCGATTATGGGGCTCGTACTCCGAGATAAGCTGCATGGCACGAACCTTCGGAGCACCACTTAGGGTGCCTGCCGGGAAGGTGTCGATGAATGCCTTGATAGGGTCGGCCCCCTCATCGAGTTCACCGCTAACTCTTGACACCAGATGAATGACATGCGAGTAATATTGCAGGTCTTTGTAGAAGTCCACCTTCACCCCATGACAATTGCGACTCAAGTCATTTCGGGCCAAATCGACAAGCATCACATGCTCGGCATTCTCCTTCGGGTCGTTGCGCAGATATTCTGCTCCCTGACGGTCCGCTTCCGTATTGCCCGTACGTTTGGTGGTACCGGCAATGGGGTCGATATAGGCACGGAAGGAGCCATTCTCTCTCCGCTCTATCCTGCAATGCGTCTCGGGCGAAGAACCAAAGATGCGGAAGCCACCGAAGTCGAAATAGAACAGATAGGGACTCGGATTAATGCTACGCAGGGCGCGATAGAGCTTGAAGTCGTCGCCCTCATATCTTTGGATAAACCTGCGGCTCAGTACAATCTGGAAGACGTCACCACGCAGACAGTGCTGAATGCCCCTACGGATATTGGCTTTGTGCTTTTCGTCGGTCAATGTGGAGCGTACATCACCCACGGGGTGGAAGTCGTAGGCTTGCACATTGGCCTTGTTCATTGCACGGAACACGTTGTCAAGTTCCGTCCCGCCATCGAGCGAAATCATCGTCAACGTATTATTAAAGTGGTCGAACACAATTACATCTTTATATAATATATAGAGCATATCAGGGGCGTCATTGCGTTCCTGCGTCTCGTCTTTCACGTCGATGTTCTCGAAGTATCGCACCGCATTGAACGAGGTGTAACCAAATAGTCCGCAGACGTTGGCATGCTTGCCCGTTACCTCTATCCTGTCCGTCAAGGCATGGATGGCATCTGCCGAACCATAGCTGGCATTTATTTCATGAGTCTCAGAGGTTCCATCGGGAAAGCCGATGGATGCGACGCCATGTCCGATAGCCACGTTGGCGATGGGGTTGATGCCGATAAACGAACGAGAGTTTCTTGAGGGCAGCGAGGGCATGGGCACTCTCGATGGCAGGGATGATACCCTCCATGCGCGTCAGCTCGTAGCCACCATAGATTGCCTCGTCGTCGTTGATGCTCAGCACCTCCGTACGACCCTGT
>JAGCVH010000002.1 GCA_017962495.1 Bacteroidaceae bacterium | reverse complement strand
TTCCAGCATTGGTTGTGTGTACATGCGAGCTGTATTGGTTGCACATAGGTTGGCATTGGTCTCTTGAGAATTCGTCTTTTGTGCTCCCTCTCGAACCAACACACGCCCAGCAAAAGCACCCACAGCCTCCCCGTCGAGCACATATTTATAAAGTTCTGTGCTTTGGCAGTTGGGTACACGGTGGTCGATGAGTGTATTGTTGTCCACATGCTGGTGCTTGTCTGCAACTACACAACCATACATTCGTGTCTCGGCATATTCGCCACTCAGAGTTACATCGGTTCGGTTGCGTGTAAGCCCATTGTGGAGTGTTATGCTGTCGATGGTGGCTGTGCTTGAGCGTTGCTGGTCGACATAGGTGTTGGCAAACCGATGGCTTTTCACATGCGTCTCCTCCAGTTCGTAGAGTTCCAGGTGTGCGTTTTCGCCTACATATATTTCACTTATCTGTGTTGCAAGGAATTGATGGTCATCTAAGGCATGATCACAGAAGAGGACTTTTACTTCTGCACCTTCTTCCACAACTATGAGCACACGCCGGTTTACCATCAAGTCAACGTCGGCTCGAAGAATATTGATAATTTGTATGGGACGTTCTACCACCACGCCCTTAGGTACGTGGATGAGAAGACCATCTTGACAGAACATCGTGTTTAGCGCGTTCAGTCCGTCTTTACTCGTTCGAGCCAATCGACCATAATATTTCTCGATGGAATGGGGATTTTCTGTTGTGGCTTGTGCCAAAGACATCACTTTTACGCCCTCTGGTAAGGAAGCATGTGGCAGCGCTTTATCATAGAATCTATCATTGACTACGAAATAGAGTGATGTGCTAAGATTAGGAACATCACAACGAAATACGTCATAAGGGTCAACGGGTATTTCGATATGTCGCAGATTTAGTCCATAATCTGGGGCAAATGCTTCGGCCACATTGGTGTACTTGTAGCGCTCAACTTTCTGAGATGGGAACCCCAATCTTTGAAAGTCTTCGAAGGCCTGTTCGCGAATATCATTCAACGCGGAAGCTGAATGTTCGCAAATCATCTTGCGGCATTCGCGATACAAATCGATATATTGTTGTTCGGCAGCCATTCTTATGCCTCCTGTATGAATTGGTCGAAGCCCGCCTCCTCAATCATTGTGGCAACTTCCGGCCCACCCGTATGTACAATCTGTCCACCAATGAGTACATGGATGATGTCGGGCTTAAGATAGTCGAGCAGGCGCTGGTAGTGCGTAATGACTAATGCGCTTGTTTCAGGCTTGCGGAGTTTATTGAAGCCTTCAGCCACAATACGTAGGGCGTCTACATCAAGACCAGAGTCGGTTTCATCCAGAATGGCGAATGTTGGTTCAAGCATAGCCATCTGGAAGATTTCGTTTCTTTTCTTCTCTCCACCCGAAAAACCCTCGTTGACCGATCGGTTGGCCAGTTTATTGTCTAGTTCCACTATCTTCCGACGTTCACGCATTAATTTCAGGAACTCTGTGGCAGGAATAGGTTCAAGACCTTGTGCCTTTCGTTTGGCGTTGAGGGCGGCACGCATGAAGTTATTCATCGACACGCCAGGGATTTCGACTGGTTGTTGAAATGAGAGGAATATACCTTCGTGAGCACGCTCCTCAGGACTCATCGACAAAAGGTCCTTACCGTTGAAGGTAATGCTTCCTTGTGTGACCTCGTAAGCTGGGTGTCCGACGATAATGTTCGACAGAGTGCTCTTCCCTGCTCCGTTCTGTCCCATTAAGGCATGTACCTCACCATCCTTTATGGTCAGGTTGATGCCTTTCAATATTTCTTTGCCGTTAATGCTGGCATATAAGTTTCGTATTTCGAGCATGATTGGAGGTTATGAATTAAAGACTTAGGCGTTATGTAAAACGAACTTAGGTATGATGTAAATCGAACATAGGCACGATGCTAATCGAATATAGGCATGATGTGAATTGAACATAGGCTTCATCCAACAGCCCCTTCGAGGCTTACACCAAGGAGTTTTTGAGCTTCAACGGCAAATTCCATAGGGAGTTTGTTCAGAACATCCTTCGCATAGCCGTTGACTATGAGGCCGACAGCATCCTCCAAAGGAATGCCGCGCTGATTACAATAGAAGAGTTGGTCCTCGGAGATTTTGCTTGTTGTGGCTTCGTGTTCTACCACAGCGGTGGGATTCTGCACATCCATGTAGGGGAAAGTGTGCGCTCCGCACTGTGAACCCAACAATAACGAGTCACAAGAGGAATAGTTTCGTGCTCCATCGGCATGTTTGCCTACTTTCACCAATCCGCGATAAGTATTCTGGCTTCGGCCAGCACTGATGCCTTTACTTATAATAGTGCTCTTGGTATCTTTTCCAAGATGAATCATCTTTGTACCCGTGTCGGCTTGCTGATGATTGTTAGTAAGCGCCACACTATAGAATTCGGCTTGTGAACCATCGCCCGAAAGCACACAACTGGGATATTTCCAAGTAATGGCACTGCCCGTTTCTACTTGTGTCCATGATAAACGACTGTTTGCACCACGCAGATGTCCGCGCTTTGTCACCAGATTAAGGACACCGCCCTTGCCGTCCTTGTCGCCAGGATACCAATTCTGCACGGTAGAGTACTTGACCTCGGCTCTTTCCATAACCACAATCTCGACGATGGCAGCATGAAGCTGGTTCTCATCGCGCATGGGGGCAGTACAGCCTTCAAGGTAGGAGACATAACTGTCGTCATCGGCCACTATAAGTGTGCGTTCAAATTGTCCTGTGCCCCGTGCATTGATGCGGAAATAAGTGCTTAGTTCCATTGGACAATGTACACCCTTGGGGATATAGACGAATGAACCATCGGAAAACACTGCCGAGTTAAGTGCGGCAAAGAAATTATCGCGATAGGGGACAACCGAGCCTAGATATTGTCGTACGAGGTCGGGGTGTTCGTGCACAGCCTCTGTAATGGAACAGAATATGATGCCCTTTTCCTTTAATCGCTCACGAAAGGTGGTCTTAACCGAAACGCTATCCATGACAGCATCTACTGCCATTCCACTCAAGGCTAAACGTTCTTCTAAAGGAATGCCCAACTTATCGAAGGTCTTCATCAACTCAGGGTCAATTTCTCCCGATGAATTGGACTTCTTTTGTGCCGTGGGGTCGGCATAGTAGGAGATATCCTGATAGTCGATAGGGGGCATGTTGAGGTGTCCCCATGTGGGTTCCTTCAGGGTTTGCCAATAACGAAAAGCCTTTAGTCGGAACTCGAGCAACCACTCTGGTTCGCCTTTCTTCTCCGAGATAAGGCGAACAACGTCCTCATTCAGGCCCTTTTCTATGATATCGGTATGTACGTCGGTGGTGAAACCGTATTCGTACTTCTTGTCCGCGATTTCGCGAACAATATCCATACCATTATTTTTCTCCTCCATCTTCAACCTCCTTACTTACATCAGGAAAAAGCAAACCTGGTACAGCCTCCAACACTTTTACGACTGGATTCTCCTCTAACTTATTCTTTGCCTCGCGCACATAGTCTATGGCAAGTATGACACAACCAATGAGGAAGGCATATTTGAGGAATCCTGCTGCGGCTCCGAGTAGTCTGTTGAGTGTGCTTACCACGATAATCTTGTCGATTACCTTGGTTACGAGCCAAGCTATCATACCAAGTACCAGGGGAATACCTATCCAAATAAGAAGGAATCCCAGTACGCCCACTTCGGCACGCTTATAATATTCATAAGCAATAAAGAAGCCGAGGAAAAAGCCAACAAAGGAAATTACTTCCTTCACCAAGCCGTTCTTCCAGCCCCTAAATGCTCCGTAAAGCAAGATGGCAAGACATAATAGCTCAATCATTCGCATTCGGATTGGGATTTAATAAGATAAGGATTAAGGACTACGCATAGGCTTTCATCCCTAACCCTTAATCTTTTATCCAATTACAACTTCGCTTTAATCTCTATTTCCTGGAAGGTTTCGAGGATGTCGCCTTCACGAAGGTCGTTGTAGTTGACAAGCGAAATACCGCATTCGAAGTTGGTAGTAACCTCCTTCACATCGTCCTTGAAACGCTTCAGGGCATTGATCTCACCTGTATGTACAACGATTCCGTCGCGAATGACACGAGCCTTATTGGTGCGATTGACCTTACCCTCAATAACGTAGGCTCCAGCCACGGTGCCCACCTTCGAGATATGGTAAACCTGACGTACCTCGACTTGAGCCGTAACTTCCTCCTTGATTTCGGGCGAAAGCATTCCTTCCATAGCATCGCGCACTTCTTCAATGGCATCATAGATGACACTATAAGTGCGAATGTCGACACCTTCTTGCTCGGCCAACTTGCGGGCAGCAGCCGAAGGACGAACTTGGAAGGCTACGATAATAGCGTCTGAAGCTGCTGCCAAATTAACATCGTTCTCACTTATCTGACCTACGCTCTTCTGAATAACGTTGACTTGAATCTTCTCCGTAGAGAGTTTCAGCAAGGCATCACTCAGAGCTTCGATAGAACCATCTACGTCACCCTTGACGATGATATTCAATTCCTTGAAGTTGCCCAAAGCGATACGACGTCCGATTTCATTCAAGTCGACACGCTTCATTGTGCGTATGCCCTGTTCACGAGCCAATTGCTCACGCTTATTGGCAATTTCACGAGCCTCTTGGTCTGTTTCCATTACGTGGAAAGCATCACCTGCCGTTGGGGCACCATTCAAACCTAAGATGGTTGCTGCCTGTGAGGGACCAATCTCCTTTACGCGCTGACCACGTTCGTTGAACATAGCCTTAATGCGACCATAGTTGGTACCAGCCAGCATGATATCGCCTACACGCAGGGTGCCATTGCTGCAGAGTACGGTGGCAACATAACCACGACCCTTATCGAGTGAAGACTCAATAACAGTTCCTGTTCCTTTGCGGTTGGGATTGGCCTTCAGGTCAAGCATTTCTGCCTCCAGAAGTACCTTTTCCAAGAGCTCCTGCACACCAATACCCTTCTTCGCACTGATGTCCTGACTCTGGTACTTGCCGCCCCAATCCTCGACGAGGAAGTTCATCTGTGCCAGATGCTCCTTAATCTTCTCTGGGTTTGCGGCAGGTTTATCAATCTTGTTGATGGCAAAGACAATAGGTACGTTAGCGGCCATAGCATGGTTGATGGCCTCCTTTGTCTGCGGCATGATGTCGTCATCTGCAGCCACAATGATAATGGCAATGTCGGTGACGTGGGCACCACGAGCACGCATGGCGGTGAAAGCCTCATGACCAGGAGTGTCGAGGAAGGTTACATGACGTCCATCTTCAAGTGTCACGTTGTAAGCACCGATGTGCTGTGTGATACCACCAGCCTCACCTGCAATGACATTGGTTTGGCGGATGTAGTCAAGCAAAGATGTCTTACCATGATCGACATGTCCCATCACGGTTACAATAGGCGCACGGGGTTGCAGATCCTCTTCACTGTCCTCAGCCTCAACTACAGCCTCGCTGACTTCTGCGCTTACATATTCGGTGGTGTAACCATATTCCTCGGCAATGAGGTTGATGGTCTCAGCATCCATACGTTGGTTTATGCTGACCATGATACCAATCGACATGCATGTGCCGATAATCTTCGTCACGGGCACATTCATCATCGTTGCCAGTTCGTTGGCGGTAACAAACTCGGTCAACTTCAGAACCTTGCTCTCAGCAGCCTGCTGTTCCAGTTCCTCCTCCATGCCTTGGCGGATAGCATCGCGCTTTTCACGGCGATACTTGGCACCCTTGCCGAGCTTGTTGTCCTTATTCGTGAGTCGAGCCAGTGTCTCGCGTACCTGCTTGGCAACTTCCTCGTCGCTTACCTCCTGAGGAAGAACAGTCTGTTTGGGTTGGTTCTTCTTTTTCTTCTTACCTTGACCCTGACCTTGCTGTTGGTTATTGCTGTTTTGCTGCTTGCCGCGATTCTGGTTGTTGCCACTCTGCTGCTGATTGGCCACAGCATTCACATCGACACGCTGTTGCCCGATACGTGCACGCTTCTTCTTGTCGCCTTGTTTCTCCTCACGTTCCTTGCGCTTCTCTTCCTTCGACTTCTTCTTGGGACGAGTGCTCTGGTTCATGGCTGAGAGGTCGATATGTCCCTTCACTGTGAGTGAGGGAGCAGTAGTGTTCTCCTTATTGAGGCGGAACACTCCATCCTCGGCAACGTCGCCAATGGCAGGCTTTTCCTTCTTGCGCGATTTCTCGGCAGGTTTTGTTTCAGTCTCTACCTGTGGAACAACTTGTTCTGATACAGGCTGAGGCTCTTGAGTCTCAACCACGGGTTCTGGCTTAACCTCTTTGGCTATTTCAGCTTCTTTAGGTTTAGTCTCAACCTTGGGCTCAGTCTTGGGTCCTTCGACAGGTTTGGGTTCAGGCTTAGCCTTCGGTTTGGGCTTATCCAAATCTATTTTACCCACAACCTTGGGCCCATTGACGTTGACCTGAGTTGTTTCTGCCATAACCTCCTCTCGACGACTGGCACGCTCTTTCTCCTTGTTGCTCTGGCGCAGTTGTTGCATCTCAGTAACCTCCTTGCGCAGGACTTTGTCGGGGCTAAACTCCTTGAGCAACAGTTCGTACTGTTCGTCGGAGATACGGCTGTTAGGATTTGCCTCCACCTCAGTGAAGCCTTTCTTCTGTAGGAACTCGACGGCCGTCTGCAGTCCTACATTACATTCTTTGGTTGCTTTATTTAGTCGTATACTCATCTTATTTGAATTAAAAATTAAAAATATAAATTAAAAATTGAATTAAAAGATAAAAACTAATCGACCCTATTGCCTATGCGACATAGCACATGCCGACTTTATCCTCACACATTTATCTTTTAATCTTTATCTTTTTCACTCACTTTTATCTTTTATCTTTTAATTTTTATCTCATCCTTCCTCTTCTTCCTCGTCCTCGAACTCGGCAGCAAGGATGCGCAAAGTCTCGTCCACAGTCTCTTCTTCGAGGTCGGCCTCCTTGATAATCAGTTCGCGTGGGGCTTTCAGAACTTGTTGGGCAGTATTCAGACCTATCTTCTTCAGTTCTTCGATTACCCATGGTTCGATTTCGTCGGCAAACTCGTCGAGTGCAACGTCTTCTTCCTCCGCTTCGTTCAGTTCGCGGAATACGTCGATGGTGTAGCCTGTAAGCATGGAAGCCAGTTTGATGTTGGCACCACCCTTACCAATGGCCAGGCTTACCTGGTCGGGATCGAGGAATACCTCGGCGCGATGCTCTTCCTCATGCAATTCCACGCGATTAACCGTAGCAGGGCTAAGTGCACGGGTGATAAAGAGTTGAGGATTGGTAGTGTAATTGAGCACGTCGATGTTTTCGCCACGCAGTTCGCGCACGATACCATGCACGCGGCTACCCTTAACACCGACACATGCGCCTACGGGGTCGATGCGGTCGTCGTAACTCTCCACTGCCACCTTAGCACGTTCACCAGGGATGCGAGCCACGCGGTGGATTGTGATGAGTCCGTCATTGATTTCAGGAACTTCGGCCTCCATCAGGCGACGCAAGAAATCGGGAGTCGTACGGCTCAGGATAATTTTAGGATTGTTGTTAGCATTGTCAACACGCAGGATGCAAGCCCTTACGGTTTCGCCCTTACGGAAGAAGTCGCCAGGAATCTGCTCTTGTTTCGGTAACAGGAGTTCGTTGCCATCGTCGTCGAGCAACAACAGTTCGCGCTTCCAAACCTGATAACACTCAGCTGCAATGATTTCTCCAACGCGATCCTTATATTGGTTGTAGAGCGTGTCGTGCTCCAGTTCCAGAATACGGCTGGCCAGGGTCTGACGCAGGGTAAGGATGCTGCGACGGCCGAATGAGGCAAAGTCCACCTGCTGGCTTACTTCTTCACCCACTTCATAGTCGTCTTCAATCTTACGTGCATCACTCAGGCTGATTTCGCGCTGAGGGTCTGTCACCTCGCCATCCTCCACAACAGTACGGTTGTGATAGATTTCAAAGTCACCCTTGTCGGGGTTCACAATAACGTCATAGTTATCATCCGAACCATAGGTCTTGGCGATAACACTGCGGAAGCACTCTTCGAGCACGCTCACAAGTGTGGCGCGGTCGATGTTCTTCATTTCCTTAAATTCTGCAAAGGAGTCTATCAGATTCACTCCTGCTGCTGCTTTTTTTGTAGCCATCTTTATATTTACTATTTATTCATTTACCTTTTATGCCATTTCTCTTTTTTCTCTCCTTTGGGGAGAATTAGAGAGGGGTCTCACTTCACCTTGATGAGGTACTTGGTGTACGCAACTTCGTCGTAAGTGAAGTTAATTTCGACAAGTTCCTTTCGTGCGCGTTTTGCTCCTTCAGGCTTTACTTTCTGTTCCACTTCCATTGTGAAACCTTCATCGTTTACTTCCACGAGTGTGCCCTGATACTTGTGACCGTCTCGTGTTTGCGTTTCCACGGGTTCGCCTATGTGGATTTCCCACTGACGACGCACGCGGAAGGGCTGTCCCAGGCCTGCACTGCCCACTTCCAGTTCGAAATCCTCCTCATCACGATTCAATCGCGTTTCGATGAAACGGCTCAGTTCTGCACAGTCTTCAATCCATACGCCTTCGGCATGGTCGATGGTCACCACAATGCAGTTGTCGGCACTCACGGTCGTGTCAACCAGGAAGTAGTCTTTGTCCTGAAGCCACTCGTTAACCACACTCTCTACAAGTTTCTTGTCTATCATTTCTCTTGTTTTAATTTAACGAAGAGTGAGGAACCTCTCTGGCTCCTCACTTTCAACGGGTGCAAAGGTAGTATAAATAATGGAAATATGCAAATTTTGGAGCGTCGAATTTAGATACGTCCCCATTTCTTATCTTTTTTTGTTTGTCTTATGCAATAAATTGCGTAACTTTGTGCTTATATATATGCAAGTCTTAAAAAAATAGAATATGAAAAAACTGATGATTTTGATGCTTTCCATTATTATGCTGGCATCGTGCAACGTACCAGATGGCGCGTGGGACCCTTTCAAATGGGATAAGAAGGAATATAAGAATGTTAGTGCCGAAGGCGCTACATTGGTGTCGACACTAAAGAACTACGGAACCTGCTGGCTTGAGGGTACTGCGATGGACAGCGTTTGCTATCATGGGGGAAGCATACACTATATAGAGGAGGACGATTCTACTTATTATGACCATCCCGACGGCACGCGGCACTACATGTGTAAGAATCCGCGTCTGGATGTTAAGATAGAAGGCAAGAAGGTAACGATGGTGGTAGCTCCGAATCCCGACCCTGTTCCACACACATTCTATGTCGAATTAAGTTATATGGATTGCTTTGGCCCCGGCATTAAGATAGAACAAAAAGCTGGAAAGTAGTTGGTTAAATAACGAGCTTAGGTTCGAATTGCATCGAACCTATATTCGAAGTGCATCGAGCCTATGTTCGAGGCTGATAAGGCATAGGTCTGATTTCCGAAGACCTAGGCCTTCCGCCCGAGGACCTGAGAGATTAATACGGAAGGCCTAAGAGATTCCATCGGAACCCCTAATGTTTGAAATGGCAAAGTCTGCGAGTCTTAAAGGAAGGGCAAAATCATGGTTGTGCGGGGACGGGCATGCTCCAATAAAGGAACAATCCTACCATAAGCATAACCATGATGGCCAAAGCGGCAATACCGAGGAGAAATCCTCGGTTGGCATTGCGAATGTTACGACGACGGCGCATAGGTTTGATAAAATAGATGATTTATTATTAAACTGTTAACCTTTTAACCCGTTAACCCCTTATTAAGGTTTAAGTATTCTGCGATAGCGTTCTTCGTCGCGGAGAAGCTCTACTGCCTGTTCGAAAACATTATCATTGCGAAGCAGATGCTGTGTGCGACCTCGCTGGTAATAGTAACGACTGACGATTTCATCCTCGACGTAAGGACGGATGAGATCGCGTTGGCGCAAGAGTTCTCCCTCGAGATCGGGTCGAAGGCGTGCTTCGAGGCTATCGAAAGCGGCTTCTGCCCCTTCGTAGCATCCTTCAAGGCGGGCCGCTTCGCGCAGAACCTTCATCACCTCATCGGTACGACGATGGCTCTCGAACTTGCTCTCTGCCATGTGTCTGACAAAGTTGTCATAATCCTCATCGGAAAGGACAAATTCATCGGCAGGGGCAATGGTGGGATGTTCGTGGCGGTATTGGGTAACGTAAGCCATCATCTCATCGCTCTGCATCGCATCATAGACGAGTGACGAAAGACTGTCTTGCTGGCTCTCAACATCGGGCTTGATACCTCCTCCATCACGAACGGGACGTCCACCTCGTGTGTAGAATACGTTGGTAAGTGAATCGGGTACTGTGCCAACACGTCCATCTTCGGTCAGGTGGCGATAGTCGTAGGCCTGAATGCAACGGCCCGATGGGATGTAGTATCGCGAGACGGTGAGTTTGAGATTACCGCGATCGGGAACCTCATGAATGGCTTGAACAAGTCCTTTGCCATAGGTGCGAGTGCCCATAATAACTGCACGATCCATGTCTTGCAGGCTTCCGCTCAAAATCTCTGCGGCTGAGGCAGAACTGCCATTTACAAGAATGACGATGGGCGTAAGCGTGTCGAGTGGTTCGCTTGTGGTAAAGTATTCGCGGTTGGAGGAAGCCAGTTTACCTTTCGTATATACAACTTTCTGACCCTTTTGTACGAAGAGGTTCACGATATTGACCGCCTCGTCGATGGCTCCGCCAGGATTGTCGCGAAGGTCAAGTACAAGCCGGTGCATACCTTGGGAACGCAGGTCTGTAAAGGCGTGACGGACAATCTGTGTAGAGCCTGTGGTAAAGTTGGCCAAGTAGATGTATCCAATGCTGTCTGCAACCATACCATAGTAAGGAATGGTGGGAGTTTGAATGGTCTTGCGGGTAATGCGAAACGTGAGAGGGCTTGATTTTCCCATGCGCTTTACGCGTAACTGCAAGCTGGTACCTGGCTCGCCACGAAGCATAGTGCTGACTTCGTCTGTAGGCTTTTTCAACACGTCCACTTCATCGATGCTCAGGATGATGTCGCCCGCTTCCACGCCAGCCAACTGGGCAGGACTGCCTTCGTAAGGCTCGATTATCATGGCGCGTTCCTCTTTCTGATTGTAACGAATTATGCTTCCAATGCCAGCATACTTGCCTGTAGCCATCTGGCGCAATTCGTCGTCATCTTCAGGATAATATTGTGTGAAGGGATCGACATGGGAAAGCATCGACTTAATGGCCCAATGTATGGTGGTATCGGCCGAGAGCGTATCGACATAATAAAGGTCGAGCCGGCGATAGATGTCATCGAATAGTTCCAAATGACGACTAATCTCGGCGTTATGGCTCTCTGACTTCTGAGAGAAGACAGGTGAGAAGTGAGAGGCGAGGGGTGAGAGAATAAGTAAGGTAAGTAAGAAACGCTTCACGACAAATCTTGTTTTAGGTTTTACTTAGAATGGCTTTCGCCTCTTGTCGGATTTTATCCCAAACGGAGTCAGACAAGCGGGTGCCTATGACTTGGATGATGTTTTGCGACAAGAGGGTTCCCATATGCAGGCAATTTTCGAGTGACGCACCATGTGAGTAGGCATAAAGAAAACCGCCGGCAAAGAAGTCGCCTGCTGCAGTCGTATCTACTACTTCCACGCGCTGACCGGGCACAAAAGCTTCTATGCCATCTTGCATGGCTGAGGCTCCATGCTTGCCCAGTTTCACTACGGCAACACTTGCCATCGTCGCTATCTCTTGCAGGGCGTCTTCAGGTGATTTTCCTTCGGTGAAAGCGGCACTTTCTTCCTCATTGGCAAATACAATATCGATGTATTCCGTAACCAAATTGCGAAGCAGGTCGAGGTTGTCAGTAACGACGTTGTAACTGGCTAGGTCGATGCTTGTCTGCAATCCCAATTGCTTGGCAGTGCGACAGATTTTACGGATAAGGTCATGATTCTGCACCAGATAGCCCTCGATGTGGATGATCTGATATCCTTCGAATAGTTGAGGTGTGATATCGTCTGCCGATAATTGGGCGGCCACACCAAGATAGGTGGCAAAGGTTCGTTCGGCATCAGGAGTGATGAACGTGTTTGCTACTCCGCTCAAACCTTGACGTGTGATAAGGCGTGCATCGATGCCTGTTGCGTGGCAGTTGTCACGGAAGAAACAACCCGTTTCGTCGTCAGACACACAACCAATGAAGCCTGGATGTGCTCCCAAATTGGCTAATGCAAGCATGGCATTGCCTGCGCTTCCTCCCGTGGCACGGGTGGGCTCGAGTTCCTTCATTCGTAAGGAAAGTTGCTTCTGAGCATTATCGTCGATAAGTTGCATCCCTCCTTTGGGCAATCCCAAGTCTGAAAGTTGGGAGTCGCTGTCGAGGCGTACTAATACATCGACTAAGGCATTGCCTATACCAATAATTCTGTTCATAGAAACTTAATTTGCTGCAAAAATACAATATTTTTTGGCTTTCTCGGACATTTTTTAATTTTTGAGTTTTTGTTGTACCTTTGCATTCGCCTTTGCGAAAACTCTCCGCGGAGAGCCTGCTTCAGTAGCTCAGTTGGTTAGAGCACCTGACTGTTAATCAGGGGGTCGTTGGTTCAAGCCCATCCTGAAGCGCAAAAAACCTTAGTCGTGAGACTGAGGTTTTTTGATTTATATAGTATTTACCTCTTTTATAATACGCGCACGCGTAAGAAAATCGCCCGCCTCGGTATTCCGAAGCAGGCGATTCGTTATTTATGACTTCTAGGTTTATTACTTAATGTAAACCTTTTTGCCATTGATGATGTAAATACCACCCTTCAAGGCCTCGCTTACGCGACGTCCAGTGAGGTCGTAAATTACAGCATCCTTCAGATTAGCATCAACGCTCTTGATACCAACACCACCATGGAAGAACTCTTCCAGAGCTTCCAATGCCTCAGTCGGATCGAAGTCTGCAGCCTCAACAATGTAGTACTGGTTGCCTGCGTCTGCGGTCATCCATGTATTGATTACATATCCGTAGGGATCGTTACCATTGGTGTTGAAACCATAGTTGGTTCCGCCAACCGTGAAGTAAGCGAGGAAGTACGGATCGGTCTTAGCCTCCAGGATGATAGCATCTTCTGTTCCATGAGTAGGCTCGTCAGCCAAAGGACCACGAGCGCCTTCGGGCGATGCAGTGGGATCAAACGTCATGAACTTACCATCGGCAACGCTGTAGAGATAATAGTGATCCTCATAGTTGATGATGGCGAACTGACCAGCTTCAGCACCATTGAGTGAACCGTGAGCCGTCGAAGCAACATAACCGTCCTTCGTGAGCAGGGCACCACGATCGCAACGGATGGTGTAAGCCTTAGCATTGCTCAGGTCGTCCAGTGAGTGAACAACACCCTCCTTGAAGGTACGAACAACCTTGATGGTGCAGTCTTCCTCACCAATGGTACCTTCTGTAGTGTAGTCATAGGCGAAGCTTGAGGTCATATCTTCAGGAACATTAACTTCACTATTGGCATCCTGCTTCTTGGTTGCAGTGCTGATAGGCTCTGTTCCATCGGCATCATAAAGGGCATAGGTAACATTGATTGTAGTTACTGGGCCTTCCAACTGCCATACGAAGGTCTTGTCGTAGGTGTATTGAGGAACAACAGCATCCTCAACAACCCATGTCCAGTAGGTTCTACCTGCATCGTTCCAGCTGCTTGTGCCGTCGGTAACGTTGCAAGAACGGATGGCATACTTGCCGTCTGTCATGAAGAGTACCTGAGCTTCCCAGTCATTGCGATCACCAGTGGTTGTAGCATAGGCGCCTGGTGTCAGGTTGGCAACGTTGTTGCTCAGAGGAGGATTAGTGAATCTCTTCGAGCCGCTGTCAATCTTCCAGCCATATTCCTTATATGCGCCACCGGTTACCTTCTTGAAGGTAAAGATTCCACCTTCGTCAACAACGTTAGACAACTTACCAGCCTCAGTTACATAGTACTTCTGGCCATCGACCTCAGTGAAGATGCGATAGTCCTTACCGTCTTCAATTGCGGCGAGAGCACGCTCGTAAGCAGCATCTTCCTCTGTAGTAGCCTTGTAGTTGACATTCTTGAAGCTGAGCCAGCTGATGTTGTTGTCTTCAGCAACGTTCAGGTTAATCTTCAGAATGCCGTCCTCGGCAACGTTTCCATATGCTTTGAACTCAGCCAGATAGAACTGGGTGCCAGTAACTTGCTTGCCAGCAGCAACGTCAACAGCACTTTCGCTATTCACGTCGAGTGTGATTCCATATGCGGGAGCAGTGTAGCCGTTCTTTGCACGAACACGTGCCCAAACGCTTACTTCATAGTATCCAGGCTCAATGTCGGTCATGGTAGCACTGATGGTAGCAGTACCCAGAGAGTTCTCATCATTAGTCCAGTACTCGTAGAACGGAACCTTGAACTCACTGCCGTCGTTTTCGCCTTCTACAGACCATGTGTTGATGTACAGGGATGTAGTAAAGTCCTTAGCCTGAACCTCATTGATGGTCCAAGCAGAGAGCAGCAGGTCGTCGGCAACCTTTGAAGCATCGTGTTGCCAGCCAGTTACTATCAGAGGATTCTCAAATGCACTAGCTTCATCCCTAGTCAGTGTACCGTCAGTGTACTTACCCTCTGCTTCAGCAATGTAAGCCTCGTAAGCGGCCTTGGCTTCAGCAGTGTAAACATTGGTAGAAGCTAATAGGCTCTTGGCAGCAGCTAACTTTGGAGCGATTTCTACACAAATATTAGCCGTTTCAATAGCAGCCTTCAAAGTTTCAATAGCAGCATTCAGAGCTTCTTCGGTATTCTCAACCTCAGCGGTCTCCGTGAGTGCATTCTCGAGAACGCCTGCTGCAATTTCAGTTACATACTCGTTAGCCTTCAGTTCCTCAGCCTTTTCACGGAGCTCGTCAACCTCTGCAATCAGAGCAGCGAACTTCACATTGTCAATGTTGGCATCGGCACCGTAGTACTTAACCTGGAAGTTATCCCAGATACACCAGAGGCTGGTGTTAGTCTCCAACTTGACACCAATGTTCAGGGTACCATCCTCTACCTTAACATAGATAGGATCGATGGTGTACAGACCGTTGGTGAAG
>JAGCVH010000024.1 GCA_017962495.1 Bacteroidaceae bacterium | reverse complement strand
GTTGCAAATATATGGGGAATTTCCGAAGCAACCAAAAATGCCTTCCGAAGTGTTAAAATCTAAAAGTAACTGTAATACAATAGTTTAAGTTTGGTTGTTTTGCGTTATTCATGGTTGTTTAGAGGTCTCTAAATACAATTATAGAACGCTTTTCTGTTAATAGTTGTCACACTATTGGGGATGGTCACCGAAGTAAGGCTAGAGCAATTATAGAACGCATTATTACCGATGCTAGTGACACTTAACTTTTTTTCATTATATGTCACTTCCTCGGGGATTACTACTATGCCAGAATACTTTTTGTTTCCCGATACTACCTCCAAACTTATCACGTCACTATAATATTTATAATAAATCATTACGCCGTCCTCATTCTCCACGGCAATGTCGTAGGCAAAAGCTTTTGTGCTCCCCATGCTCATGAGCGCGGCGAGCAAGATTGTTAGTTGAATAGTCTTTTTCATATTCGTAAAATTTTAGATAGTCATTGTTGTTTCGGGGCGAAGATACGAAAAATCGAGCGCAGAACAAAATAAATCACAATTTATTTTTTATGCCGAGATGGAGTATCTTCGGCCTAGCCAGAGATACAAAAGATTTGGAAAATAATTATCTTTTGGTGAAGAATGTTGCATAAAAAAGCCATCGAACTCGCAGTCCGATGGCTTTTTTGTTTACACCGCACCCATGCACGCCGTCACTCCAAGAGTAGTTGCGATAGCCGTCAAGATGGCAATGATCGTCTGAATGATGAATTTCCACGTTTCTTTTTTCATAGTATTAGATTTTAGGGTTAAAAAATTACATTTTTTGTAAGAAGCGGTCTTTAAGCCTCTTAAAGGCGGTTTCTAGGCCTCCAAGAAGCCGCATCTAGCGAGGTTAGATGCGGCTTTTGAAGAGGCAAAAGACCCTTTCTTGCTTCCCTTTCTCACCCCATTGGGGGAGTTAAAGGGGGCTTTAGGGATTCGGGGTGTTGTTGTCGTCCTCCTTCGGCAGCAAATCCTTGATATTCTTCACCGAAACGTTGCTGAGGAAGCGGGTGTTGTGCTTGCCTGATGCGCCGTCCACGGTGTAGTACGGCAGGAAGTTGACGCGTGCGCCGACGATGTTCTTCACGGCGGTGAAATCCTCCTCGCGCAGGGCACCCTTGGTCTTCAGTCCGATCTTGAACGAGCCGAAGCCGTTCAGCTTCACCACCTCAGAGGCATTGAGATGTCGGTTCATCACGTTGATGAGTTCGATGAGCACGCCCATCACGTCGGAGTACTTCACGGAAACATTCTCCTGAATCTCCTCGCCGATGGCCTCGAGGTCGATGGTGTTGGTGTGCACGGCACGGCCGAACCACTGTCCCTGGGTGATGCTTCCGTCTCGGTTGTCTTGATAAGTACGATAAATTACAGCCATAGTGTTTTTCTTTCTTTTTTTTAGTGGTTAATAATTTGGTTAGTTTAGAGGGGAGTCAGTAGACAGGAGTCAGTAGATTACTCATCGCATTAGAGCTCGATTTGCGACGCCGGCCGGGGAATCAAACCTTCATCCTTCATCTTCTATCCTCATTTTTACACTACAAAGATAGTGAAAAAAATGCGCACTACCAAATTTCGCCCCTCCCTATGTCGTGATAATCTGTTAAGAAATATGGACTTTTCTGTTAAATATTACAAATTTTGAGCAAGCGGACAACAGAATAGCACTTTGTGACATGTGAATTTGTGACAATAAGCACCTCTCCGAAGTTCAGAATGCTATTATTATAAGTTATTATTATATTATATATAATAATAAAATTCTACTCCAACTATTTTTCGCACCTAATGAACCTCCTTAATGTCACAAAGTCAAATGTCACAAAGTCTCGATTTAACGAGAGCAAAGTCAAGTTTGCTTGAACTCTGCCGAGTGTGAGAGACTTATGAAAAGAAGAAGTTGCAAGATGCTTTAATAAAAAAATATGTGTAATTTGAGATTGACTTTGCATTAGTCTCAGATTTATTTTGTATATTTGCAACGTTCAAATTAGCGAAATAACACATGAACGACAACAGATATTTGCAAACGATTAAATACTTGGAGCCGTTGGCTTCCATAGGCATTAAATGAGACAAGATTTAAAGGAATAAACTATGAAGCAGATAAAAACAGCAAAAGAGATGCTGGAACAGATTGAGAAGGATTTCTTCAAGGAAGTAAACCTCTCAGAGGCAAGTAAGTTGGAGGGTGGCGAGCTGAGGGATTTCAGACTCGCGCAGGTGGAGCGTTTGCTGACGGAAGAGCATGGGTCGGCAACGTTGGCGATACAGCTGTCAGATATGTTTTGGACGGCTGATGAGGGTAGAAAGATAGCTGAGAAGCCCAACCCGCTGACATCGCTACAGGGGCAGCAGACGCTGATGGATGAAGAAATGAGTCGTCTGCGGCTGATACTGGATGTGGCTGGGCTTTGCCACGACATGATCCTGCACTTTAAGTTCGACCTGAAGGAGGCCTTCGGTGTGAAGAATGACTTTTGGGTAACGAACAAGCAATTGGTGGAATGGCTCACCACTACGGCGTATGAACGTATTGCGATGCATACGGCATACATTATGAAGAAGTTCGCCATCAGCGTGTATGAATATGGCCATTACCAACCGGCACAAGACGAGTTAGCCGAGCTTTACTCGACGGAGTATCACGAACTTGTACGCGACCCGGACAGGACGAAAATACCCCCTCGCGCCTATGTAAAGACCATCATCGACGCTCTCCAGCAGATTGAGCGGCATTGGCAGCGGGGACGCAGACTGAAACTGAGACCCGACTTGGTGATGCTGCACGACGAGATATATGGTGTAGTTCCCCGTCTGTTTGACAAGGGGGTGCTGGCAGCTGCTCAGGCTCTCTACGACTACATGGATAAGGAACTCTGCGGGCGACTGGTGCTGAAGGAGTATAATTATAATGCTACATCATGGAACGACCAGCCTGAGTCTGTAAGGCGCACTACAACTGAAGTGTTGAATCGGTTCGCCGATAAAGTCCGCGAGGTACGCGCTGAGTATCTTTCAGAAGACTGGGTGACTGACGACTCGTTGTCGTTCAGTTATCTGATGGCTCATGCCCAGCGGTGTGGGAGTGGTTTGTGGCGCGAGGAGGACGATGCCCAATGATGAGTAGCAATCGCGGGGACTACGCATCGGCCTCGGAGTGGATTTCTGTTCTCAGACAGGATGAAGCCTGGCTGAGTCAGCAGCAGCGACTCATGGCATCAGCGGCTACAGATGTCAGCACTCATCGTGACGATGCCGTCAGGAGGATCGGCAAGGGCGAGACCTTTGAATTCTGGGAGATCTACGGTCATCAGGTGGAGCCTGTGATAAGTGAGGTTTGGGAGATAGCCGAGTTGTCGCTGCCCAAACTGAAGATACAGGCCATTGGTATGCTTTCGATGGAGTGGATAGAGCAGCAGACCCCAGCAGGTTTCAGCTTACAGCAGCAAAACGTGGTGGAGAAGCTGAAACCGATATTTTATGGGCAGATAGAAGATGCGAGGGCTTTCCTTGTGAGCATTCAGGGAATGAAGCCCACCCAGATAACCGACAAAGTGAACCAGTTGGTAAGCGAACGGAAGATATCGGATATGTCGAAGCATCGCGATTTGTGGAAGGTGCTTCACGACTGCGGCATCTATGACAAATCGGAATCGAACTGGAATATGCAGGTGAAATAATCACCCCTAAGAACACCCAAACATAAGGAATCGGCACTTGTCGGTTCCTTTTTTTATGCCCAAACTTGTACACAAACTTGTGCACCGCTTGTACAAACTTGTATTTACTTGTATATCAAGCACTTACGAATTATTTTCCTTTTTAGTTCCAAAAAATCGGCATATCTTTGCAATGTCTTCCGAGATATGCAGCCGATAAGTGAGCGGGCTATCCTAAGAAAGGCGGGAGCAGGAGAGTTAACAAACATCATTACTAATCTGAGACGAAAGTGAGTGAAGGAAGTCTCGCGAGTGAAAAAGGCCTAATTTCAGCACTTGCCGAATCTCACAATTCGAAATCAGATTTATGAAACCAACATTTAAAAAGCAGTTATTAGTTCAGGACGTCCAGATGGACGGCAGTATTAACTTCCAGGCCAACGGCGACATCAACGTATATCCATGTCCGTGGGAGGATGACAAGCAGGTGACTAACGGTGAGCGCGTGAGCTATAAGGGGGGCATCGAGGTGGAACCCGACGGACGCACCCGCGTGAAGCGCTATAACATTGGAAGCAGGGGGCCGCTGCACGAGACCCTGTTCGAGACAGCCCACGGGGCGGTGAAGATGACCCGTCCGCAGATTCGGCCCTACAATGGTCGCCGCCGCATGGATGAGGAGTTCGTCTATGTCATGTTCAAGTTCCCGAAAAAGTACGGGCGCGACATCATCGAGGCGGTTTATCGTCAGGAGAAGGAACAGATTTTAGGATTTATCCAAAGCAGAAAGGAGGAAACACTATGGGACTGATTCGCAGAATGATAGCACTAAACCCACGTCAGAAGAAGGAGCAAACCAGGGCATTCGTCACAGAATGCCCGCTCTCTGACTATGATGCATTGACGCGCGAGGGCAGGCTTATGCAACTGGCTCAGCGCATCAACAACTCCACAGACGACGATGAGCAGCGCAGGTTGAAGGGTTATCTGCCATTCCGTTGCCCTCACTACTCCAGGTTCCGTGACAACTATCGCGACCGTGAGCATATTGACCCGGAATCGTTTACTTGGCAGACGTGCGTGGATATCGATGATGCTAAGCTCGTCGAAGAAGCCAATAAGCGTTCGGAGCAGCTGGATGTTGAGCCTGGTGGCGAGTGGCAGGGCATGATGCTTCACAAGGACTATTCGGCACGCAAGAAGTTGCATATTGATATCCGTCTGCCATTAGGAATGACGGTGCCCGAGGCTCAGCGTGCCTATTGCAAGGCTCTTGGTGTGCCTCCTGATACGAGTTGCTTTACGCCCGAACGGTTTATTTACATAACACCGGCAGAGTATGAGATTTATCGTGCCGAGGGGTGGTATGCTCAGTTGAGCGATGAGGAAATTGCTAAGCGCAGGAAGGCTTATACGGACAGAGGTCTGAGCATTGACGGAAGGACTGAGGATGGTTCGTTCTACGACACCGAGAGCACAGAGAAGACGGAGGACACGGAGACTTCTGTATCCTCAAAGAACTTTGGGCGGGTTTTCCCGCAGGACTTCAAAGGTATTCCCTATACCTCAATTATTGGTGAGTATTGGCATCTCACGGGTGGCGAACCTACCGAGGGTGAACGCAACAAGCGGCTGCACCAGTTGGCTGCAAACCTTCGTGCCGTCTGTGACAACTCTGAGGAATGGTTGCTGGAGTTAATGCCCAGTTTCGGCTTGTCGGCTCAGGAAATGCGTTCCATCGTTCACTCGGCTTGCAAGGAGCCAACCAAGGGGTCAAAGCTGATGGATCAGATTATAAGTTCACTCCAGCCAAGCGTCAGCATCTACGAAATGGAAGATGACAATGCCGAAGAGCCGGATGTGAAGGTAAATGTGAATGTCAAGGCACTCCCCATAGGCTTGAAGGAGAGTTTGGCAGGTGTCCCATTGCCGATGTACATGCCTGTGCTATGCTCGGTGCTTCCCATAGCGGCGGCTTATGCCGACCAGGTTGAGGTGGAATACTGCGACGGTATGCGCCAAAGGCTCGGGCTGATGTCGATTATCCGTGGTGAGCAGGCCAGCGGCAAGAGCGTATGTAAGAATGCGGTCGATGTGTGGAAACGTCAGTTCGACGAGGATGATGCCTTGGCTCGCAAGCGTGAGGAGGAGTGGAAGGAGCGCAAGAAGAGTCGCAAAGCCAACGAGAAGGCTCCCGACGACCCGAAGGTGCTCATCCGTATGGTGCCGGTCACGGTGTCGTGTTCCACGTTGTTGAAAAGGTTCAAGAATTCCAATGGGCATACGCTCTATTCCTTTGGTGAGGAACTTGATACATTGAGAAAGACGAATGGTGCTGGCTCGTGGTCGTCGAAGTATGACATCTACCGCCTCTCGTTTGATCAGGGTGAATGGGGGCAGGACTACAACTCCGACCAGGCAGAGAGTGGTGTGGTGAAGGTTGCCTACAACTGGACGATGCTGGGCACGGACGGAGCTATGCGCAAGTGCTTCAAGGCGGATAATATCGAAAATGGATTGTCGAGCCGTGTCTTGGTATCCGAAATGCCTGACTCGTCGTTCGCGAAGATGCCCAAGTTCGGCAAGCGTTCGGCTGAAGAAGAAGCACACATTCAGGAGGCCATTACTCGTCTGCGCTCGTACAGCGGATTTGTGGACACGCCCCGTCTGCGCAAGGTCATAGAGGAGTGGGTGGAACAGAAGCGTGTGGAGGCTGCCAAGGACATCGACCGTGTGAAGGATACTTATCGCAAGCGTGCTGCGGTCATCGGGTTCCGTTGTGGGGTTGTGTTCCATCTGCTAAGCGGTTGCACACGCGAGTCGAAGGCTTGTCTGGACTTTGCCCTGATGATGGCCGACTATACGCTCCAGCAGCAGATAGCCGCCTTTGGTGAGGCTCTGGAAGGACAGTTTACCGACGCTCGTAGCGCGTGCCAGCGGTATGGGTCGAACCACTCCGTCTATGACCAGTTGCCGCCAACGTTCACCTTGGGCGACCTTCGGGCTTTGAAGCGTGGCTTCTGCGGTGAGTCGGCTCTCAGGAAAATCATCTCACGTTGGTATCGCGACCGTTGGATTGAGAAGACCGATAAAATGCATTGGAAGAAATTGAACAGTGAGAATTGATACTTTGACAATAAGACTTTGTGACATTTGACTTTGTGACATTAAGGTGTTTCAATAATGCAAATCAAGATTATGGAACTGACGTTGGAAAATTTAAAGATTAAAAGATGGAACTAGTACTGACAAGAATAGCAAAGCGCAAGGGCTACACGATAGGTAGGCTTGCCATCAACGAAACTGTTGACGATGAGTATCTGGCCGGCCATAAGCAGACTTATTTCTGCGACACGTTGGAACCGACATGGAGGGACTATAGACATGGCGGGAGAAAGATAAAAGGCTGTTCGGCCATTCCCGAGGGTCGCTACCCGGTGGTGATCACGTATTCGGAGAAGTTCAAACAATGGTTGCCGATATTGGTCGGCGTCCCGATGTTCTCGGGTATCAGGATTCATGCCGGCAACACGCCGAAGGACACAACGGGGTGCATCCTCGTAGGGCAGAACCTGAAGAAGGGCATGGTGCTCAACTCCAACATTTGGCTGAAGCGACTGAAGGATAAAATCGTGGAAGCCAAAGAGAAAGGAGAGACCGTGTGGATTAGAATTAAAAATTAAAAATTAAAGCTTAAAAATTAAAAATGAAAAGGGGCTATCGGACTACGAGTTTGATGGTCCTTTTTGCTATTAAGTTACACGGCACTCGGAACCAACGGTCATTGGCCACGTTTTGGGGTAAGATAAAAACTCATATAAATTTGGTATTTCCTTTACTTATTTGTAACTTTGCAAACGAAATGATTAACAAATTACTTATGAGAAGAAATCTATTATCCTCAATCTTATTGTTGATAGTCACGTCGTTGGTGGCTCAGAACGACTATAAAGTGCCTGTGTCTGAACAGCATGAGAAAATGCAAACAGGCAAGTATCAACCCAATTGGGAATCGCTTGAAACGCACCAGACACCCGAGTGGTTCCGCGATGCGAAGTTCGGCATTTGGGCGCATTGGGGACCTCAATGTGTGGAAGGTTCGGGCGACTGGATGGCTCGTTCGTTGTATATGGAAGGCACTCGCGAATACAAGTTCCATGTTGAGCACTACGGCCACCCATCGGAGTTTGGCTTCAAGGATGTGTTGCCCCTTTTCAAAGCCGAGAAATGGGACCCAGAGAAATTAGTGGAGCGATATAAGCGATGTGGCGCCAAGTATTTCTTTGTGCTCGGCAATCATCACGACAACTACGACCTTTGGGATTCTAAATACCAACCTTGGAACTCGAAGAACATAGGTCCGAAGAAGGATGTTTTGGAAGGGTGGGCGCGTGCGGCCAAGAAGGCAGGATTGCCGTTGGGCATCTCGTTCCATGCCGACCATGCTTGGACTTGGTATGAACCCTCTCAACGCTACGATTTGCAAGGCCCGAAGGCTGGCGTGTTCTATGATGGAAACCTGACCAAGGAAGACGGAAAAGGAAAGTGGTGGGAAGGATATGATCCGCAGATGCTCTACCGGCAGAAGCATCCCATGAGTCAAGGCTCGTGGGACAACGGCCGCATTCATTCACAATGGGGATGGGCCAATGGTGCTTGTCCGCCTTCTCAGGAGTTTGTCACCAATTTCTACGACCGCACACTCGATGCCATCAACCGCTACAATCCTGATCTCATCTACTTTGATGTGACGGTTCTTCCATTCTATCCCATCAGCGATTGTGGTTTGAAAATTGCTACACATATATATAATAAGAACCCTCGTTCGGTTGTCTTCGGAAAGATTCTGAACGATGAGCAACGCAAGGCTTTGACGTGGGATGTTGAGCGTGGAGCCCCCAACCAAATGGTTTCCGAGCCTTGGCAGACGTGCAATTGTATCGGCGGATGGCACTATAACACAAGGATTTATGAGCGTGGAGAGTATAAGACAGCCGCCTCTGTGGTGAGACAATTGGTTGACATCGTCTCGAAGAATGGCAACTTGCTTCTCTCTATTCCCTTGCGAGCAGACGGAACTTATGATGAGAAGGAAGCAAAGTTTCTTGACGAGCTTGAAGCTTGGATGACTGTCAATGGTGAGAGCATCTTTGGCACTCGCCCGTGGGTGAAGTTCGGCGAGGGTCTTGTGGCAGAGAAAGACATCAAGATCAACGATCAAGGGTTCAATGACGGTCAATTTGCCAATATGGATTATCGTGATATCCGCTTCAACCAGACAAAGACGCATCTCTATGT
>JAGCVH010000023.1 GCA_017962495.1 Bacteroidaceae bacterium | reverse complement strand
CCTGTCAGATCGAGCCGGGTAAGGGCGGAGCAGTCGCGGAACATACTGCTCATGTCTTTAACGTAGGAGGTGTTGAAGCCTGTCAGGTCGAGATTTTCCAACTGGGTGCATCCGTAGAACATTTCAGACATCGTCGTCACCTGACTGGTGTTGAGATTTTCAATACCGTTGATGGAGGAGAGGTTGCCCATGTCGCGGAACCAACGATAGGTGCTTTGGGGGCGTGCGTTGGTGAACGAGGCGTCGAAAACTACATTGGTGACGGCACTGGATGTAGCGCTCCACCCAGGAGTGTTGTTGCCCGTAGGCAAATCGTACGTTGTGCCTGTGCGCGAACTGAGTAACGCATCGCAGTAGAATGTCAGCGTGTTGGTACCAGAGTCGTATTCGGCATAGGTGTCGACAGGCACCTCAGTGAGGTAGCCCGGGTAGTTGAGAGCATCGATGTGGGCATAGGACTTGTCGACGTGCGAACTACTCCATCTTGTGCCTTTTCCACCCACCAAAGAGGTGCAATTGGCAAAAAGAATGTTATCGGCAAAGATGTAGAGGTGTTCTACCGTCCATCCGTTGCCCACATAGATGGTTGTGAGTTTGCTACAGTTTTCGAACAGCCCCTCCATATCAGTGGCTGCGGAGGTGTCCCAGCCACCCAGATTAAGGGTGACGAGTTTGGAGCAACCGCTGAACATATAGTTCATGTTACTTACGCCGCTGGTGTTCCAACCTGAAAGGTCAAGGCTGGTGAGGGCGGAGCAGTCCTTGAACATGTTATCTAGCTTATCGTCAATGCTACCTCCGAGGCTGGGAGTTTTCCACTTTTCGATGCCGTAGATGGTGGTGAGGGCGGAGCAGCCTTGGAACATACCTTGCATGTCTTTGACTTTGCTGGTATCCCAGTTGGTTAGGTAGAGGCTGGTGAGTGAAGAACAGTCTCTGAACATGCGACACATGAGGGTGACGTTGGAGGTATTCCAACTGCTGATGCCATTGATGGTAGTGAGGTTGGAGCAGCCACTGAACATACCGTTCATAGCAGTAGCAGAAGAGGTGTCGAAGCCTGTCAGGTTAAGAGTGGTTAAGGCGGAGCAGTCTTCGAACATACCGTTCATGGCCGTGACGTTGGAGGTATTGAACTTACTCAGGTCGAGGCTGGTGAGGGAGGAGCAGCCATAGAATATACCGCCCATGTAGATGACGTTGGAGGTGTCCCAGCCACTGCCGAATGATATATTCGATAGGCTACTGCATCCTGAGAACATGCCACCCATGTCGATGACGCTGGAGGTGTACCAGTTCAGGGTGAGGCTAGCGAGGGAGGAACAACCTTTGAATATTCCACTCAGGGTGGTGACATTAGCGACGTTCCAACTGCCTAAACCAAGGTTGGAAACGCTAGTAAGGGCGGAGCAACCTTCGAACATGCTACTCATGTCTGTTACATTTCTTGTGTTCAAGGAGCCGCTATAGGCGAAGCCCGTCAGGCTGCTACAGCCCTTGAACATGTTGCTCATATTGGTGACATTGGCAGTATTGTACTTGCTCAGGTTGATACTGGTAAAGCTGGAGCAACCTTCGAACATGTTGCTCATGTCGGTAACACTGCTGGTGTTCCAGTTACTACCGTAGGTGATACCCGAGAGGGTGCTGCAGCCCGAGAACATGCTTTTCATGCTGGTGACGCCGGCGGTGTTGAATGAGCTTAGGTTAAGGGAGCCTAGAGCTGGACAGTCGTAGAACATTCTGTCCATGTTCGTTACATTGGCGGTGTTCCAGCTGTTGCTATTGCCGAAGGTAATGCTCGCCAGTTTTCTACATCCCGAGAACATATTGCTCATGTTGGTAACGTTGCTGGTGTTGAATGAGCTCAGATTAACGCTGGTGAGGTTGTTGCTGCCCGAGAACATACCGCTCATGTTGGTGGCAGCTGAGGTGTTGAAATTCGTTAGGTCGATGCTGGTGAGGGCATAGCAGTTACTGAATATGCCGCTCATATTGGTGAACATGGTATTGGTCCATCCGCTTACGTTGAGGGAGGTAAGGGAGGAGCAACCATGGAACATATCGGTCATGTTCGTAAGTTTAGCGGTGTTCCATCCGCTCAGATTGAGGCTAGTAAGGCCATAACAGCCATTGAACATGCTGTTCATATTAGTGACATTGCTGACGGGCAACCCGCTCAGATCGAGGTTTGTGAGGGCCTTACAGTCTTCGAACATGCTGCTCATGTCAGTGACACTAGTTGGGAAGTTGTTGAGATTTTCGATAGTGGTCAACAAGGGCATTCCCTTGAACCAATTGCGAGTGCTGGTAATGGGTGCGTTTTTTAACCCAGGGTAGAAGATAATTCGCTGGACATGGAGGACATGAGGAAGGACGTCTGGATCGCCCCACCACCCTGGGGAGCCGTCCCCCGCCAAGATGGAAATCTCATCACTTGTCATGTTCGCAAGGCGCATGTCGTCGTAGTGAATCTCCATATAATGATAAGCGGTGTTGATTCGGGCATATATCTCATCCACAGCCCACGCGCTCTGCACTCCTGCCACTAGCAGGACGAGCAAAAGTAAAAGTTTTTTTAGGTGTTTCATGATTATAACAGTTTAATGGTTTAACAGTTTAACAGTTTATCGGAGCCTCTCTCTTGAGGAGAATCAGCCCCTTTCCAACTTGCCCTTCAAGGGGGAGAGTTTGTTCACTCTCTTGAGGAGAGGGCTAAGGATAGGCTATATGTTTTCAACTATTCGCTACAAATTTACTAAATTATTTAACAATGTAACATCTTTTTATAACATTTTTTAATTTTTCGTTCTACAATTGTCCATTGGGATGGCAAATGGCTGAGCGCAAGAATTCTTCATTTATTCATTTATTCATCTTTGACCTTCGTTCCTCGGTCGCGCTCGGCCCGAAGGGACGCTTGCGTAGTAAAGCGGAGCAAGAAGCTACTCTCACTCGCTGTAAGATACAAGAATAGAGAGAAAAATGTAACGCGTACGCGTGTTTGCCTTTGGCAATTAAGAAAGTCAAGCAGTTGTCCTGTAAGCAAGCTTACGACCATCTGCTTAATTTTCTTTAAATTTTCTCTCTATTCTTTGGTATTTTGCTCGTTTATCCGTATCTTTGGAACCAGATATAACCCAACAAACGATTACAGTTATGGCAAAAAGAAGAGATTTGAAGAAAGGAATCAACTTCCTTTGTGGTGAATTGTTCGCTGAGTGTGTGGCAATTATGCATTACCAGAAGCCTACTCCTCAGGACGATGTGGATAACCTGATGGCCAGCATCCTTAACCTGCAGGACGACATGCTGAGCCGCGTAAGCCATGTGGAGCCCGGGATGAAAGCCAAGGACTACTTTAACAAGCTTCGCAGCGACATGGTGAGCCAAACCGATGAAATAGTTGAACATATAAAAGCGCTACTGTAGCGCAAAGCGAACGTCGCTTTGCTCGCTCGGCCTTTAGGACGCTTGCGTAGCAACGCGGAGCAAGAATGAATAGTGAATAATTGGAAATGGACAATGGACAATGGACAATGGACAATGGACAATGGACAATGGACAATGGACCGCTCGAACTTGTTCGCTTGCGTAGTTTACGGAGCAAGTAATCGGACGCGAAGCTACGCTTGCGTAGCAAAGCGGAGCAAGAACTCCCTGAGCGAAGCGAAATAACTCCCTTTTAACTCCCCTTTAACTCCCCTTTAACTCCCCTTTAACTCCCCTTTAACTCCCCTTCAAAAAAACTATGCTTCAGAAAATCTGTCGGTGGATACTATACCGTCGCATGGGCTATCACTTCGAGGAGACAGTGAAGAGACCACGCAAATACATCATCGCCCTGGCTCCTCATACCTCGAACTGGGACTTCATCATGGCACTGCTGTTTATGGGTGCAGAGCAGTTCCAATGTGGTTTCATGATGAAGAAGGAATGGTTCTTCTGGCCTTTAGGTCCCATCTTCAAGCGTATGGGAGGCATCCCCGTGTATCGTGATAAGAACAGGAGCGTGACCGACGTACTGGCACAGCAGGCTCGCGAAGCCGACGAGTTCCACCTGTGCATCACGCCCGAGGGTACACGACGCTGGCAACCCGAGTGGAGGAAGGGATTCTACTACATCGCCCTGAAAGCCGAGATTCCCATACTGCTCTATGGTCTCGACTACAAACACCACCTCATCCAGTGCACCAAACAGATTATTCCCAACGGGGACTTCGACCAGCAGATCGTTGAAATCAAACAATACTTCGAGGGGTTCCAAGGAAAGTATCCCGACAAGTTTACGACAGGGCTGTAGCGTGAAAAAAAGATTATGTTTGCTACTGTCGCTTATGATTGCGACGGGGATTGCGGGTTATGGCCAGAACGATGCGAGCACACGCATTCGCAATCGACTCACCGACTACTTTGTCAACTATACCAATTCGGCATACACCAGCAACGACCCGATAAAACTGACCAACGTTGAGGTCGATGCCACACAGCGCCAAGTGCGACTCTACGCAAACGCCGCCTTTGCCACACAACCCTTCACACGCGAGACAGTACGACGCATCAGACAGGACATCGAACGCCTGATGCCTCCTCCCTACAATACCTACAACATCACCATTCTTGCCAACGGGACGCCCATAGAGGAACTGATACCCCTGGAGTGGAACGACACCACAGCAGAAAAGCGACGCTGGGGAAGCCTCGAATACAAAGGCAATCCCTGGGTCTCGCCATTGTCCCTACCCTACGACATCACGCACGGACTTCGCGGGCGTCATCTCGTAGTGTGGCCAAGTCACGGACGCTACTTCGACACGGCGAAAGGCACGTGGCAATGGCAACGCCCACGCCTCTACTGCACGGCAGAAGACATCTTCACGCAGTCCTTCGTCCTACCCTTCCTCATCCCTATGCTCGAGAATGCCGGAGCCAACGTATTCGTTCCTCGCGAGCGCGACTGGCAAAGGCATGAGGTGATAGTGGACAACGACATCGACACACCCGATGGCTCTTACTCCGAAACCAATGGGACCTACGAATGGGAAAACGCGGGTCAGGGCTTCTGCAAGATACAAGACATCTACTTCGACGGCGAGAACCCCTTCACGGCAGGCACATGCCGCAAAGCCGAAGCGCAACCTCGCAAACGACAGAACAGTCAGATCGTGTGGCAACCTCGTCTGCCCGAGGAAGGCCAGTATGCCGTGTATGTCAGCTATGCCTCCCTGCCCACCAGCGTCAGCGATGCAGAATACAGCGTACGGCACAAAGGCATCACCACACGCTTTCGCGTGAATCAGCAGATGGGAGGCGGAACATGGGTCTATCTGGGTACGTTCGACTTCGGAGCAGGCTCTTCGCTCGACAACTGCGTCATGCTCTCCAACCAAAGCAACTACCGAGGTGTGGTCACTGCCGATGCCGTGAGATTTGGCGGAGGCATGGGAAACATCTCGCGTGGCGATTCCATCCATACTTTCACACGCAGTGAGACGCCTCGCTTCCTCGAAGGAAGCCGATACTACGCCCAATGGGCAGGAATGCCTTACGAAATCTACAAGAACAAGGAAGGCGTGAGCGACTATGCCGAAGACATCAATGTGCGTTCGCTCATGTCCAACCGCATGGCTCGAGGTTCGCTGTTCCTTCCCGGTGACAGCGGGCATTGTGTTCCGCTCGAACTCTCTCTGGCGATACACAGCGACGCAGGTTTCAGACCCGACAGCACGCTTATCGGCACGCTGGGCATCTACACCACAGGTCCGTACACCACCACAACCGACCAGTTCGAGGGACCACTTGCCGAAGGACTGTTGCCAAGCAATCGTTCGCGCATGATGTCACGCGACCTCTGCGATATCGTAATGACACAGGTCGATGAGGACATACGCAGTCAGACGGGCATATGGAACAGGCGACAGATGCACGACCGCAACTACTCTGAGACGCGAGTGCCGGAAGTGCCGAGCATGATACTCGAAACGCTGTCGCACCAGAACTTTGCCGATATGCTGCGAGGACACGACCCATCGTTCAAGATGCTGCTCTCGCGCGCTATATATAAAGGTATATTGAAATACACCTCTGCCGTTCACGGACGCGAAGGCTTCGTGGTGCAACCCCTGCCCATCGGAGACTTCTCTGCCATACTGAGCGCTCAGGGCGACTCCGTCACACTATCGTGGAAGGCGGCAGAGGGAAAGAACGAACCCAAGGCAATGCCCACGGGCTATGTGGTGTATATGAGCGAAGGCGAACGAGGATACGACAACGGCAAGGTGGTTTACAAGACGCAAGTCAAACTGCCCGTTCGTCGTGGTGTGCTCACCAAATATCAAGTGCGAGCCTTCAACGAGGGCGGATGCAGTATGCCCAGCGAGGAACTCTGCGTCTATTCCCCTCTTCAGGCAAGCCGACGCATGCTCATCGTGAACGGTTTCACGCGTCTGGCAGGACCACAACCCGTTGACAACGACTCCTTGCGAGGTTTCGACTTCAACATCGACCCGGGTGTCGTCTATCAGCACAATCCCAGCTATTGCGGCAGACAAACCAATATGCGGAAGGGCATCGGCGAGAACTTTGGACAAAGCGGAAGTGAACTCGAGGGTATGCTCATTGCCGGCAACACCTTCGACTTTCCAACCCAGCACGCACGCGACTTCCTACTTGCCGATACCCTGCTGAGCATCTCGTCATGCTCGAGCAGTGCCTTCGAGAAAGGAGGTATCGAGGGAGGATATCACGTCATCGACATCATCATGGGCGCACAAAGGCGAGACGGCTATAGCATCAATGCCCGTCCTGCCTTCTCACAAGGCATGTATGAGGCCATCACCCATTTCACGCGCAACCACACTTCCGTGCTCCTGAGCGGAGCGTACATCAGTGAGGAGATAGCTCCAGAGTTTGCCGCACAGACACTGCACTTCGTTCCCGACGGTTCTTGTGCGCTTAACGATACCGCAAACGTACTCACGGGCATGAATACGCAGTTCTCCATCTACTGTCAGCCCAACGAGCAACGCTATTCCATGCGTCGCATCAGTGCCCTCCTTCCGACGGCGGACGCCTTCACCTCCGTAACCTCTCCGCTTCCTCTCCGCTCTCTCTCCGTTGCCTATCAAGGTCCAAGCTACCGAACCCTTACTTACGGCTTCCCCCTCGAGTGCATTCGGGAAGAGGGAATACGCAGGGCAGTGATGGCGGCATCGATGAGTTTCCTGCTGGGGCTGTAGTGCGAAGCGATGCTTTAGCGCGAAGCGATGCTTCGCTAGTGAATAATGAATAATGAATAATGAAGAATGAAGCGCTCGGCCTTTAGGACGCTTGCGTAGCAACGCGGAGCAAGTAATCGGACGCGAAGCTACGCTTGCGTAGTGAAACGGAGCAAGAATGAATAATTGGAAATGGACAATGGACAATGGACAATGGACCGCTCGGCATTCACGAAACAATGACTAAATAGTCAAATAGTCAAATAAATAGTAAATCGTCAATCGTAAATAGTAAATAAATTGGACTCCGAGCTTGCTCGCCTGAGCACCAACGGAGCGCAAGAAATAGTAAATAAAGAAATAATGTTAATTCAAACAAATTCAAAAGGAACACGCAGCATCGAGGTGAGCGAGAATCATCTCGAGACACTACGACGTTATTCCTTGCTTAGCGACTTGCTCGACAGCAACGGAATTGTGGATGAAAGCGTACTGCAGAAATTGCGTCTCAACACCCGTGCTCTGCTGGAGCACCATAGCGATGATGCCGACCTGCTGGCCTTGTGCCACGAGGTGCTCTTCCACGACAACATGAAGGCTTACGGCCTCCACCAGCTCATCCTGCTTTATCTGGCCAAGTTCGAAGAGCCCAAAGACAACTTATGATAGCCGACGAGTACCTCCTCACCCTCCTGCACCAGGGGGAGAAACTGCAAGCCGTAAAGGCTTACAAGGAAGAAACGGGCTGTAGTCTGAAGGAAGCCAAAGACTACATTGACGACCTGGAGCAGGAAATGCAGAAGAACTCCCTGCGCAAGGCTCCTGACATGCAGCCCGACGAGGAGGTATTACGCCTTATCCGTCAGGGAGAAAAACTGATGGCCGTAAAGGTTTTCAAGGAACGGACAGGATGCGACTTAATCGTAGCGAAAGACCTTATCGACGAAATCTACGAACAGATAGGCCCCAAGCCCCAACCACGGCAAACCTCGGGTTATAAGGAATGGTCGGAGCAGCAAGAGCCATCAAACTTGTTTGGATGGCCGAGTCGTGACGACAATGGGCGAAGCCAATGGTCGGAGCAGCGAGAGAGACCCCTCAAGCCCGCCGTTACAAAGGAGTCATCTGCATCCCCAAAACAACCAAACAACCAATCCCCCAAACCACTAAACGACATGGGCGGGCACTACGATAAAGGCGAGCGAAACGGCTGCCTCGGACTGCTCCTCGTGCTGCTTTCGCCCGCCATGTTTTGGATATTGGCTATTCTTTTATGGCCTGCTATTCCTTAGGCTTGTCGATAATCTCCACCATCACCTTGCCGAACTGGTCAACGAATACCATGTGGTCTTCAAGGTCTTCCACCCAGGTGCTCACGAGCAGACGCCAGCCCTTGGTGGATTTCTTTATGGCCTTGGCATAGCCGTCTGCACTGTAAACATCTATTTTCTCATACGTCCAGTTGTACTTGCGGATGATGCCCTCGTAGTCCATCACAAAACCCACATCGTTCGACGCGCTGCCGCCAAACACGCTATACCCCGTATATGCCCAACGTGGAGCCACCCAAGCCATCTTGGCTGGCACGGACAGTTCGTCGCTGAGGATGGGCGGCATGCGCACAATCTTCTCCTTCTTCCTGTTCTCGGTCTCTATCCACGGCTGCGTGGGGCGTGCTATCACCACACCTGGATTGTTGTACGCAGACAACAAATCACCATTGGTGTTGCAGAACTGCGGATGAGTCCAGTCCTCGTTCCTTACGACACAGACAGAGGCTGTGCCAGGCATCGTCTTCAGGCAGTAGGGCGATGCATAGTCGTATGAGGCTTTCTTCTTCATATCCGGCCCGATGATGTCGTATTTGCCCGTATCTTTGTTCTTGGCCACGGCAGCCGAATGAATAAAGTCGCTCATCCAACACAAGTGCGTCCAGCCATAGGACGCATACGTGGAGGGGACCTCGCTCACCTTCTTGCCCATGGTGTTGATGACCCAGAACTTCTCCTGGGTGTTCATCATATCATATACGATGGCCAACCCACCACTGAAGTTACGTGCCTCGGCATACTGGGGTTTGATGACCACATTGCCGTGACCGTCGAGGTAGCCATAACCTCCTTGACCGCGAAAGAGACGACGTGTCCCGTCAATGAGCGGATAGATTTCAGGTTCGTCCACCTTGACCGCAGGATAAATCTGCTGTCCCTTGTCGTTGATGAAGAAGTGGTTTGTATAACTTGTGCTGGCTATGGCCACACCGTCCATGAAGTTTGTCACAGCGGTAATCTTAGGGTCGAGGGCTATGCTGTCGCCCGATGATTCCAAAATATACCAGCGACGTGAAACAAGTGACTTCACAGCACAAACTCCATTATTAAAATGGGGCTCACCATTGGCCGACCAGTCAGACTTACCTATCTGTTTGCCACCCTTCACCTTATAAAAGCGGAACTTACGGGAACTACTGCCAATGGGGATGCAGAAGATGCCATCGTACGATGGGCTGACACACTCCCAGCAGAAGCCGTCGAAGTCAATCTGAATGGAAGGTGCATCGCCACTCCACGTTCCAGCCCCTGGTCCGTGACCTTCTGCGCTGGGTTTGTCCTTCTTACCTTCCTCGAGATTTCGTTCAACAGGTTGCGGCTTCTCCTTTCGCTTGCTGGCCTCAATCTCCTCTGGACTCCCCACCATGGCATTGGCGGTGCTCTTCACGGTTCCCTTCAAGGCACCCACACCCGTCTTGGCCAATTTACCCAAGATTCCTTGTGCACTGGCATTGGTGCCAAAGCACAGTAGTAGGACGTAAAGAATGACGATTATCTTTATATTTTTCATAAAATATATGCTTTTACTTATCAAGCACAACAGCTCCAGTTGCTCCTAATTCCTGAAGGTGCTCAACATATTTATCGGCAGCTTCCTTTTGAAAACCGCGCAAGATGACCTTCTCCTTCCCTTCTATTACTTTCTTGGCCCACGCCTTGTTGTAATCCTTAAACTCCACGATGTCTTCATATACGGCCTGGGGATTATCGCCCACAGCAACCATCTCCACGCGATACTTGCCATCCTTGTAGTTTGGAGGTTGAGGACCACGGATAAGTTTTACAATAAGCGCAATTATCTTCCATGCCAGCCAGAAGCCGAAAAGGCCGATAGCGAGTACGATACCTACGGCTCTGAGAGCCGCCATTCCTGTTCCAAATCCACTAATGAGGAAACTCATGAATCCACTTTTCATTGATGCCATAATGTAAATAAATTAAAAATTAAAAATTATGAATTAAAGTTATTTCTCTACTTTACTACCTGAGGAAACCTGAGGTGCAGCCTTCAGACCAATCTTACGGAAGATGGCAGTCCAGTCGAAGTTGCGGAAGAGACCGAGCACGGTCTCGATGGTCATGATGAACGAAGCCACGAAAGCGAAGAGAAAGGCTCCGACAATCATCAAGCCGAACTTCATGAAGAGGATGAGGAAGTTGCCCACGTTGCCTTCGGTACGTGTTTCTGTGTGGCCGTCGGAGTAGTGATACTTCACCACATCGTCGGGCAGGAACGACATGGCCACCCCCACGCCGAAGAAGAAGGAGGCCAGCCCGAAACCTATCTTACGGAAGGCCGTAAGGCAACCAGTCCGACGGCGGCTCGCAGTCAGTGTGTAGCCACGTGGATAGCCCGTGATGATGTAGAGCGGAATGAGAATGAAGAGGTAAATCATGAAGTTGTGGAGCCGACGACCATAGTTTCTCTGCGAGTCGAGTCGTCCGCCCACTTTCTCCAATGCGTATGCTTTTATCTGTGCCGTATTGAGCTGAGCCACAGAGTCATATTCTGCCTGATACTCCACGGCACGCTCCTGATGCTTCACCACCGATTCCAGACGCTTTGTCTTCAGTTCCTCCGTGCTGGCGGTGTCGGCCATTGCCTGCACGCGCACGGCTTCCTTCTCCTGATATTCCTTGTGCGACTTGATGGAACTCAGTTCGAACATCTTGAAGTTCTTGGGCGAAGTGAGTCGGTCGTTGTAGTGACTGTCCTTGTAGTCGGCACTTATGTCACCCACATTCAGCGCCACCTCCGTCGAATCCCACGCAGCGACGGCAGCCACGTCGGCCTTGGCTCGTTCGATGTCGTCCTTTTGGTCGTTCTCGAAGTAGTAGAAAATGCCTGCGCCCACAAGCGCACCTGCTATGAGTTTCCACGTCCACGAGCAGTGGCGTCTCTTCGACCAGTCCACCACATCACGCAGGTCTGACAACCGTTCGGCATATGCATGTCCACGCGGGTCTTCCACCACGTCCTCGGCCTGGTCAAGCAGTTGTTCCATGCGTTCCGTTTCTTCGCGACTTGTAGGAAACACACTTTCCCAATCATTTACTCGACCATTCTTCCTCTCCTTGTCTGTGATGAGGGAAGAGGTGAACATCGCTTCGTCCAACAGGTCGAGAGCTTCTTCGTTCAACATTCTTTCTTCGTCCATCGTATAATGAATTAAAAGTTAGGTATTACGGAATACGATGACAAAGATAGGAATAAAACAAATATGCCCTACCCCGATAAAGGATGTAGAAGCGTCAACGAAACAAAAAGCCGAGATTTTTTACGCTTTGATTCGTCAGAACATGCCTTGCCCACTCAATGAGGTAATATAACCACCATTGTATTTACATAGTAAATACTGTAAGCATGGGGCTTGTGCGAACTTTGTTCCACGTCTTGGAATGCTCATTCCACGTCGTTGAATGTCCGTTCCACGTCGTGGAATACAAATTCCACGACGAAGATTACAGAAAGCACCGTGGCGTTTTACATTATGCACCGCAAAGAATCACACTTTGCACCCCGATGTTTTACATTATGCACGGTGGCGTTCGGTCTCAATCGTAACGACGATTTGTCTGATACCTTATTACAATTTACATTATCCCTTGCAGGGACGCGACGTGTCATGCCCCTACATGGACATGCAAAGCGATGCTTAAACGCACGCTCCCGAAGCAAAAAAACCGCGAGCGTGTGGCTCACGGCTGGGAGAATAATTCTTTTGGGAACAAGGTTCAAAACGGACGCTATTAAATATGAAAAAATCTTGCTCCATTTTTTACGCAAGCGTCCAAAGGCCGAGCGAAAAGTTAGCATTTACGCTTTGACATGCGACTTGTCCACCCCCGAACGACTTGGCAAGTGCCCCGTCTGCTTCACGAAAGCACGGCGGAAGGTGGAGATGCTGCCGAAGCCACTTTGCTCGGCCACATATTCCAGGGTGTATTCGGGATGTTCCTCCATCATGGGGAGGCTTGCCTTCTCGATACGCAATTGATTGATATAGTCATAAAACGTCTGTCCACGCACCATACTCAGGTAGTTGCTCACATAGGTACGATTGGAACCCATGATTTTGGCCAGTTCGCAAAGTGTGAGTCCGCTGTTCAGATAGAGTTTCCGGTCTTCTACGATGCGCTCCAGTTCCCCACGCTCTATCGGCTGGCGGTTGGGGTGTGCGGACAGGTCATCCTCCTTAATCACGATGGGGTGGAAGTTCCAGCTATAGTGCAGGACCAAGAGCCAAAGGGCAATCGAAGAGGCATAGTAGAGCGTATCGACAAACATGTCGGCATAGAGCGAGGTGAAGAGCCACGACAACTGGCTGACGATGGCAAAAAGGAAGACTGGCCGCAGCCAGGAGATGTCGATGTCGTCAATGTTAGAATAGTTGGTGCGTATATAAGTAAGGTATTTGCGCGTGCGCACGTAGCCGATGATGACCACCGCCCAAGCATAGCACCAAAGGAAAGCCACGTAAGCCTCCTTCACCCTCTCCGTCGGCCACAGGGCGAAGGCAAGCGAGAAGGCTGCAAACGGCAACGCAAGGCAGAGGAGGCGGCGCAGGGTAGTCCACCCGGGCATGGTGACCTCAAAGACAAACACCGTATAGGTGATGGCAGACCAACCATCGACAATCATTATCCAGTCGAGCACCCTGGGCACATACATGCCGGGCAGGACGGTCACGATGTCCTTCAGGTTCCACACCGCCCACACGGCCAGAATGATGCCCAGCACCGTCTGGAAGCGGCTGCGCTCCTTGCGCCAGAAAAGTATGTGCAGCGAGAATATGGCAAAGAATGCCGTGGAGACCCCTATCAGGAAAGCCGATATACTGACAGTTGTGTTCATAAATAATTCTTTTCCATCGCAAATATAAGACTTTTCGCATAAGTAGAGAAAGGAAAGGACGAAAAATGCGTGGAGAATGGAAATAAATGCGTAACTTTGAGGGTTGAAAATTGAAAATT
>JAGCVH010000022.1 GCA_017962495.1 Bacteroidaceae bacterium | reverse complement strand
TTGCTAATTAAGGATTAAGATTTATTTGTAACTTTGCCATACTTGTTACAATTCAAAATCTTTTTATAACATGAAGAAAATTTCTTTCATTCTTACCTTATTAGTAAGTTTCGCTATTGCGACGGTTCAAGCACAAAGGCTTACTGACTACGTTGACCCCTTGATTGGTTCGGGCGATCATGGCCATGTGTTTGTAGGAGCTAATGTCCCAATGGGCATGGTTAATGTTGGTCCTACTCAGTTAGAAAGGGGTTGGGACTGGTGTTCTGGTTATCATTATGATGGCAAGAAGATTGTTGGTTTTGGTCAAATGCATCTTTCGGGTACGGGTTGCAGTGACCTTGGCGATATTGCCCTTATGCCCACAATTCAGGATTTGGAACTTACGCGAGAGGGTCTGGCAACAACCTTTAGTCATGATAACGAGGTTGTGCGTCCAGGCTATTACAGCGTTGTTCTTGATCGCGACAAGATACGTTGTGAGATGACTGCAACCCAGCGTGTGGCTCTTCATCGTTATACCTTCCCTCGTGGTTCCAACAACGCCCGTATTATTATCGACCTTGAAAATGCCGTTGATGATTCGCGTATGGAATCCCGCATCTATAAGCTCGACGAGTTTACTTTGGCAGGCTATCGAGTTAGTCATGGTTGGGCTAATCGCCAGCAGGTTTACTTTGTCATTCAATTCTCAAAGCCCATACATAATTGGTTGTGCGATGGTTTGACGTCAGGAGTCGTACAAGCCACCTTTGAGGTAGGTGCAGGTGAAGCGGTTATGGCAAAGGTTGCTCTTTCTCCAACTAATGAGATGAATGCTCGATTGAATATGGCTATAGAAATGCCTGATTGGGACTTCAAGGCAGTTCAGGAACAAGCCCTCCAAGCATGGGACGAGGAACTTGGTCGCATTAAAGCTACCTTCCGAAACGAGCACGACCGCCGCATTTTCTATACAGCACTTTACCATTTGTTCTATGCACCAGTTATCTGGAATGATGTGAATGGAGACTACATGGGTAGTGATGGTCGCATTCGTCATGCCGCAGACTTTCAGAACCGCACGATTTGGAGCCTATGGGATACCTATCGTGCAGCCCATCCTCTCTTTACCATTATCTTGCGTGACCAGTTGACCGATTTGGCAAAGACCATGATTCATATATATGAAGAACAAGGTGAACTTCCTGTATGGCATTTGATGTCAAACGAGACATATTGCATGGTTGGTTGCCCGGCAGTTCCCGTTCTTGCTGATATGGTACTGAAGGGCGTTCAAGGTGTTGATTACAAGCACGCCTTCCGTGCCATGAAAGAAAGTCTGCTTAAGGACAATCGCCAGCTCGATAAGATGAAACGTTATGGATGGGTGCCCTGGGACCAAGGCGATGGCGAAGCTGTGGCTAAGAGTCTTGAATATTACCTTGCCGACTGGAGTTGTGCTCAGGTGGCAGGCCTTGTAGGAGAAAAGGAAGATAGCGCATATTTCTATAATCGCAGTATGAACTACAAACGCATGTTCGACCCCGAGAAACAATGCATGCGTGCCTTGAGTACTGAAGGCAAGTTCCGTAATGAACCCGACTTCAACCCAGGACATCAGACACGTGATTACACAGAAGGCAATCCTTGGCAGTACACTTGGCTTGTTCCCCACGATGTGCTTGGCCTCGTCTCCTGCTTCCCTTCTAAGGAAGCCTTCATCAAGCGCCTCGATGGACTCTTCGAAGCTGATAGTGATCTGGGCGAGAATGCTAATCCCGATATTACGGGACTTATTGGTCAGTATGCTCATGGTAATGAACCCAGCCACCACATTATATATATGTATAATTATGTAGGTCAGCCTTGGAAGACGCAACAGCGTGCTCGTCAGGTCATGTCCGAACTTTATAATGACCAGCCGGCTGGCCTTTGTGGCAATGAAGACGTAGGTCAGATGTCGGCTTGGTACTTGCTTTCCGCTATGGGCCTATATCAAGTGGAACCATGCGGTGGGCGATATCAGTTGGGTAGCCCCATCGTTGAGGAGGCGGCTATCAATGTTGGCGACGGCAAGACCTTTACTGTCCGCACTCATGGCAATTCCGATCGTGCCATCTATGTTCGCGAAGTTCGTCTCAACGGAAAGCGTCTCACGCAGAACCACATACTTTATTCCGATATCATTGCTGGCGGAACGCTTGACTTCTATATGTCGAACAAGCCCGTTAAGAAATAAATACCATTTGCGATTAATAATTTGATGAGATATGAAGAGAATACTTTTAATCCTATCCTTAATTGCAAGTTGCCAATTGCCAACTGTCAATTGCTTTGCACAGCGTCCCGAACCAGAGAAGCGCAGTTTCCGTAGTGAGTCGGTTGATGCCCTTATTGCCAAGATGGAAAGTCGCCTTCGTGCTTACGACGAACGCCTTTGGCAGATGTTCCAAGCCTGCTATCCCAACACGCTCGACACTACTGTCCGCTATCTGAAAGACGAAAATGGTGACGACGATACCTTTGTCATTACTGGTGACATTGAGGCCATGTGGCTTCGCGACTCTGGAGCTCAGGTATGGCCCTATATGCGTTTCCTGAAGGATGATGCTCACCTGCGTCACATGATTCGCGGACTTCTTCGTCGTCAGTTCCGCTATATGACCATCGACCCCTATGCTAATGCTTTTAACTTTGCTGCAACAGGGAGTCAATGGGAGTCGGATATAACCAAGATGCAACCTATTCTGCATGAACGAAAGTATGAAATCGATAGCCTTTGCTATCCTCTTCGCCTTGCCTTTGAGTATTGGTTGCTCACCGGTGATTCCTCTATCTTCGACGACACTTGGTTGGAAGCAATCCGCCAGACGCTTAAGGTGTTCCGCGAGCAACAGCGCAAGGGAGGCAACAAGACCAGTTACACCTTCCAGCGAAAGACCGCAGCCATGCATGATACTGTAGCAAACGGTGGCTATGGACATCCCGTTCGTCCGTGCGGACTTATAGCTTCTTTCTTCCGTCCCTCCGACGATGCTTGCATCATGCCTTTCCTCATCCCCAGCAACTTCTTTGCTGTCTCTGTCTTGCGTAAGGCTGCTGTCATCCTCGAAGATGTTAATCACGAGAAATCCCTTGCTCAGGAATGTCGTGATTTGGCCGAGGAGGTGTCCATTGCCCTACAAGAGCATGCCATTGTAAATCATCCTCAGTTCGGTCGCATCTATGCCTTCGAGGTCGATGGCTTTGGTGGTTGCATCTTGCAGGACGATGCCAATGCGCCCTCCTTGCTCTCCTTGCCTTATCTAACCGATGTTTCTGCTGACGACCCCATCTATCAGAACACCCGTCGAATGGTTTGGAGCGAGTGGAACCCTTATTTCTTTGTGGGCAAAGCCGCTCAAGGCATTGGCAGTCAGCACACGGGTCTCGACCAAATCTGGCCTATGTCCATCATCATGAAAGGTCTTACGACTACTGACCGAGACGAACAGAAGGCTTGCCTCGTGCAATTGCTTCGCACCGATGGCGGTAAAGGACTGATGCACGAATCCTTTGACAAGGACAATCCCGCGAAGTTCACTCGCTCTTGGTTTGCTTGGGCAAATGGTCTCTTTGGCGAACTTGTTCTGCACATATTCGAGTAACTCCTCTTCTTGAAATAGCGAGTATGAAGACTGGCACCTGCAACTGAATGTTGTGGGTGCTTTTTTTGTTTACGCTCGATCATATGTTCGTCTTGCATCGAACCTTTGTTCATCTAACATCGAACCTATATTCGATTGCCATCGAACGCTTGTTCAATGAGCATCGAGCCTAGGTTCAACGTACATCGAACCTAAGGCCTTCCGTGATAAGACTTAAGTCTTTCGGCTGGCGATTGTATATTGCATGTGCTCAGGGTTGTACAAGCATGGTGTCGCGCTTGCCCAAGCATCGTACTGAGGTTGTACAACCTTGAAGCCTTGCTTGAGCAATCTCGATGGCTTGCATGCTATTATATGCTCGCAAGCACTTGTTTTGCCCTAAAATCGGTTGATTTCTTTCCTATCACTTTTCGATTATGCATCATCTACCCATTTTATAACTTTTTTTAAAACTTTAAAATTGGCTATACGGCAGAAAAGCAGTATCTTCGCACCCGAATATCTAAACAAATATAAGTAAGAATATGAATGAATCTATCGACATCCGCGAACTGAACGAGCGGATTGAACAAAAGAGTGCCTTCGTGACCAACTTGCAGACTGGTATGGCGCAAGTGATAGTAGGGCAGAAACATTTGGTGGAAAGCCTGCTTATCGGTTTGTTGAGCGATGGCCATGTGTTGCTCGAAGGTGTACCCGGTCTTGCTAAGACGCAAGCCATTAAGACCTTGGCAGGACTGGTGGACGCTAAGTTTAGCCGCATCCAGTTTACTCCCGACTTGCTTCCTGCCGACGTGGTGGGAACCATGATTTATTCCCAGAAGGACGAAAAGTTTGTTGTAGAGCAAGGTCCTGTGTTCGCCAACTTTGTATTGGCGGATGAAATCAACCGTGCGCCGGCAAAGGTGCAGTCGGCATTGCTCGAGGCCATGCAGGAACGCCAAGTTACCATCGGTAAGCAAACCTATCAGTTGCCCGACCCCTTCCTCGTGCTTGCTACCCAGAACCCAATCGAACAGGAGGGAACATATCCCTTGCCCGAGGCGCAGGTAGACCGCTTCATGCTGAAGGTCGTAATCGACTATCCGAAGCTGGAAGAGGAAAAGAAGATTATCCGTATGAACATCGGTGGCGATCGCGAGGCCGTGAAGCCCATCCTGCGTACGGAAGACATCCGTGAAGCACGCGAGGTTGTGCGTCAGGTTTATATCGATGAGAAGATAGAGCAATATATCACAGATATCGTCTTTGCAACACGCTTCCCCGAAAAGTACAACCTGAAGGAACTGAAAGACTACATCGAGTTTGGTGCTTCTCCTCGTGCCAGCATCAACCTGGCTTTGGCAGCACGTGCTTATGCTTTCATCAAGCGTCGCGGTTATGTAATCCCAGAGGACGTGCGTGCTGTTGCTCACGATGTTATGCGCCATCGCATCGGCCTGACCTATGAGGCAGAAGCCAACAATATTGTGAGTGAGGAAATCATAAGCCAGATTATCAATAAGGTGGAAGTGCCATGATTTGACAATTTGACGATTTCACGATTTGACAATTAATTAGACGATTGTTCTATTTGATAATTGATGGAAACATCTGAGATATTAAAGCGGGTTCGTCAGATTGAGATAAAGACGCGTGGCCTTTCCAGCAATATCTTTGCGGGCGAATACCATAGTGCCTTCAAAGGTCGTGGTATGGCTTTCTCCGAGGTGCGCGAGTATCAGTATGGCGACGACATACGCGACATAGAATGGAACGTTACGGCTCGCTTTAACAAACCCTTCGTGAAAGTGTTCGAGGAAGAGCGCGAGCTCACGGTAATGCTTTTGATTGATGTCAGTGGTTCGCTGCATTTCGGTACACAAAGCCAGATGAAGCGCGACATGGTGACTGAGATTGCGGCTACCCTTGCTTTCTCTGCCATTCAGAACAACGATAAGATTGGCGTACTCTTCTTCTCCGACCGCATCGAGAAGTTCATTCCTCCCAAGAAAGGACGCAAGCATATCCTTTACATCATACGCGAATTGTTGGACTTTCATGCCGAGAGCAGTCGCACGGACATTGCCCAAGCGGTGCAATATCTCACGCAAGCCCAGAAGCGTAGGTGTACGGCCTTCGTCATAAGCGACTTTATGGACGAACGTGATTTCCGCCAACCTTTGACCATCGCAAACAGGAAGCACGATGTGGTTGCCATTCAGGTTTATGACCGTCGCATAGAGGATTTGCCCGATGTTGGCCTCATGAAGGTTCGCGATGCCGAGACCGGCTTTGAACGCTTTATCGATACCAGCAGCAAACGTATAAGAGAAGCACAGCGTAAATGGTGGAAGGAACGTGCCGAATATCTGTATGATACCTTTACCAGAAGCAATGTCGACTCCGTAAGCGTTCGCACAGATCAGGACTATGTTACGGCCTTAATGAATCTCTTTGCTAAACGAAACTGAAGATGAAAAGAATCATACTATTTCTCATTTTCTCATTTTCTCATTTTCTCATTCACGTGAGTGCTCAAGTTACGGCTGAGGCTCGCATTGGTGCGGTTCAGATATTCGTGGGCGAGCAGACGGACTTAACCGTAAGCGTAACTTGTAAGGCTGGTTCGAGAGTGGAGTTGCCAATGGGTCAGCGCGGACAGGAAGTCGTGCCTGGTATTGAACTTGTGAACATGCTTCCTGCCGACACAACGATGCTCGACGGAGGACAAAGCATGCAAGTAACCCAAAGGTATATCGTGACTGCATGGGATTCGGCTTTCTGCTATATTCCTCCTATCGCGGTTAAGGTTGATGGTAAGGAGTATCAAACCAACAATCTGGCGTTGAAGATATATACGATTGACGTTGATACCTTGCACGCCGACCAATTCTTCGGCCCTAAAACGGTGATGAAAGCGCCTTTTGCCTGGGAAGATTGGCGGATGGTTGTCATTTGCAGTATGCTGTTCTTGCTCTTGTTCCTATGCATAGGAGTGCTTGCTATATCGTTGCACACGGGTAAGCCCATTATTCGCATCATCAGACGAAAGCGCAAGCAGCCCGCTCACAAGGTTGCTCTTTCCGAGATAGAACGAATCAAGACCGAACGTACTTGGGCTCAGGAGGACTCGAAAGAGTATTATACCCAGTTGACCGATACGCTTCGCAATTACATACAAGAGCGATATGGCTTCAACGCAATGGAGATGACCAGTGGGGAAATCATTGAGCGACTGACTGAAGAAAATGATGAAGAGGCTCTTGCAGAATTGCGTGAGCTGTTCCAAACGGCCGACCTCGTGAAGTTTGCCAAATGGACAACACTCATCAATGAGAATGATGCCAACCTGATGACTGCACTTGAATACATTAATCAAACCAAGCAAGAGGAAGACCCCAATCAACCTCAGGAAGAGGTGATTGTGACTCCGGAGGCTCGTCGTCAGCGTGCCACCATCTGGAGCATGCGCGTCACCATTGTTGTGGCTAGTATCGTTGCCGCTTGCATGCTTGGTTGGATAATATACAGAATGATTGATTTGTTAAGATAATGATATTTGCCAATCCACTATATTTCATACTGCTTGCCCTGCTCTTACCTTATATAATATGGTATGTGATTAAGTGGCGTCGCTCGCATCCCGTTATGCAAGTGAGCAGTACCTATGCCTTTCAGGGCGTTAAACGCAGTTGGAAGGAATATCTCATCCATGCTCCCTTCCTTCTTCGCATGGCTTGTTATGTGCTCGCAGTTATTGCCTTGGCTCGCCCACAAACGACGAACAACTGGAAGCAAACGGACGTGGAAGGTATCGATATTATGCTTTGCATGGATGTCTCTACTTCCATGCTTGCCGAAGACCTTCGTCCCAATCGTGTTAAAGCCGCTCGTGAGGTGGCTATTGAGTTTATCTCAGGTCGCCCGAACGATAACATAGGTCTTACTCTCTTTGCGGGTGAGGCCTTCACACAATGCCCGATGACGGTTGACCACGCAGTACTTATCAACATGCTTCAAGGGATGCAGTGCGATATGACGGCAAAGGGAATGATTGAGGACGGAACTGCTATCGGCATGGGACTTGCTTCTGCAGTTTCTCGATTGAAGGACTCCAAAGCCAAGAGTAAGGTCATCATCCTGCTTACTGACGGTTCCAATAATCGTGGTGATATTTCTCCCTTGACGGCGGCTGAGATTGCGAAGAGTTTTGGGATTAGGGTTTACACGATTGGTGTGGGCACTAACGGCTTGGCACGCTATCCGATGCCTGTTGCCGGTGGCGTTCAGTACATACAAGTGCCAGTTGAGATAGACACGAAGACCCTCCAAAGCATCGCCTCCAAGACTGATGGTGAGTTCTATCGTGCACGTGATACCAAGAGCTTGCATGAAGTCTATCAGCAAATCGATAAATTGGAGAAGACAAAACTCAATGTGAAGAAGTTCTCCCGTCGCTATGAAGCATTCGTCCCCTATGCTTTAGGAGCAGTGCTTGCTCTCTTGCTCGAAATACTCCTGCGTATAACTGTACTGAAACGTATTCCCTAATAATCAGCTTATTCAACCTAGATTTTTAATTTTTAATTTTAAATTTTTAATTATATAGATAGTCGTGTTTAGGTTCGAAAATCCATTATATCTCTACTTCCTTATAGCGATTCCCGTTTTGGCATTGCTCTTCTATTACAGCGAGTATCGCCGAAGGAAACGCATCAAGAAATATGGAGACCCTGCTCTCCTCAAGGAACTTATGATTGACGTTTCGTGGTGGCGTCCTCAGATAAAGATATGGCTTGCCCTGTTGGCTTTAACTTCGCTTATCATTGCAGCTGCACGTCCGCAGTTCGGAACAAAGATTGACACCACCGAACGCAATGGTATTGAGGCCATTATAGCTATGGACGTCAGCAATTCAATGCTGGCTAACGACGTTCGTCCCTCGAGGCTTGAGAAGTCGAAGATGCTTGTTTCGAACATGGTGGACGAGATGACGAACGATAAGATTGGATTGGTTGTCTATGCGGGTCAAGCTTTTGTGCAACTACCTATTACCAACGACTACGTTAGTGCCAAGATGTTCCTTGAGGGTATCGACCCTTCGATGATTAACATGCAAGGAACCGACATCGCCACAGCTATCGACCTTGCCGCCAAGAGCTTTACTCAGAAGAAGGATGTGTCAAGGGCTATCTTCCTCATCACCGATGGTGAAGACAACGAAGGCGGAGCTGTTGACGCCGCAAAAGCAGCAGCAAAGCAGGGCATACATGTATATGTGCTTGGCGTGGGAAGCCCAGAGGGAGCTCATGTTCCTATACCCGGAACTACTCAATATTTTATTGACGAGCAAGGCAATCCTATTGTATCGCGCCTAAGTGAAGATATGTGCCGACAGATATCCCGCGCTGGTAATGGTGCATACATATATGTCGATAACAGCAGTTCGGCACAGCGTGAACTCTCGAAATACGTCGATAAGTTGGCAAAGGCTAAGCTCGAGTCGCAAGTATATAGCGAGTTCGACGAACAGTATCAGGGCTTCCTTATCCTTGCACTTGTATTCCTCATTGCCGACGTATGCTTGTTGGAGCGCAAGAACCATTTTTTGAAGAAGTTCCATCTATTTAAGAAGTAACTATGAAACGTTTGTCGCTAATATATTTCCTTTCGTGTTTCGTGCTTACCCTTTCGGCACAGAACTATCGCGACTATATTCGTCGCGGCAATCGCTCTTTTCGCGATACGGTCTACGATAAGGCTCAAGTGCAGTACCAAAAGGGTTTCGAACTCGACTCGAATAGTGTTCAGATCAATTACAATCTGGCTAACACGCTCATGCGCCAAGGTCAACCCAAGGAGGCTCTGCAACTCTTGGACAAAACGTCTAAGATGGAGGCTAATCCCATTCGCCGTCATCAGATATGCCACAATATAGGAGTGATTCTGCAAGCCGGGCAAGATTATGCTCGCGCCATTGAATATTACAAGGAAGCCCTACGTTGTGACCCCACAGACAACGAGACCCGTTACAATCTTGTGCTTTGTCAGCGTCTCTTGAAGAATCAGCCTCAGGGTGGCGGACAAGATAACAAGGAAGGCGATAAACAAGACAAAGACCAGCAGAAGCAAGATCAACAGCAGCAACAGCAAAAGAAGGATGACAAACAGCAAAAGCAACGCGAGCAAGAGAGTCAGATGAGCAAGGAGAACGCAGAACAGATGCTGAATGCTGCCATGCAGAACGAAAGGCAAACGCAAGACAAAGTGAAGCAGAAAGTGCAAAATGCCCAACAGCGTCGACTGCAGAAGCAATGGTGATGGTATAAAAGTTTAACGTTTAAATGTTTTACGTATAAAGGTAATTGGATATAGGTTCAACGTCTGTCGAATATAGGTTCGATGATAAACGAATATAGGTTCGATGACAAACGAACATAGGTTCGAGTGCAATAAGGCCTAAGGGCTTCGGAGTTAAGACCTAAGGGCTTAATGAATAAGGCCTAGGGGTTACAGGTAAAAGACATATATATGAATTACGATATGAAGCGAATCTTATTATTACTCATATTATCATTGTCCCACATGCTTGCGTTCTCGCAAGTACGCGTAATGGTGCAAGCGCCTTCTCAAACGGAGGAAGGACAACGCATCCGCGTAAGTTATGTTGTCAACACACAAGATGTTGAAGACATTCAGGTGGGCGATTTCCCAGGTTTCGACCTTTTATTTGGTCCCAGCAAATCTACGTCGAGCAGTTTCTCGATGGTGAACGGAAAGACCACGCATTCAAGTCAGATGACATTCACCTATACGCTTATGGCGCAGAAGGCAGGAACCTACAAATTGCCCATAGCAACAGTGAAGTCGGGAGGACAATCATATAAGAGCAATCAGGCAAGTATCGAGATTTTGAAAAGCGATAATCCGGGTGGAGCTGGAGCGTCAGGTCAGTCAGGTCAATCGAGTGCTCAAGCGCCAACACGCCAGCGTCTGCAGAACGTAGGTGAGAAGATTACGAAGGATGACCTCTTCATTACCGTCACTGCATCAAAGCGTAGACTTTATGAGCAAGAAGCGGTTTTGCTTACATACAAGCTTTACACCCTCGTGTCCATCAGTCAATGCAGGGGCAACATGCCTGACCTCGATGGCTTCCATACTCAGGAGATAGACCTTCCGCAACAGAAGACTATCAAGTACGAACGGGTAAACGGTCGCAACTATGGAACTGTTGTATGGAGTCAGTATGTACTTTTCCCACAGAAGACAGGTAAGCTTACTGTTCCAGCCATTAACTTCGAGGCCGATGTAGTGCAGCAAGACCGTAGCATAGACCCCTTCGATGCTTTCTTCAATGGAGGGTCTTCGATTGTTCACATCAATAAGACTATCGTTGCACCTGCAGTTGAACTGCAAGTCGATCCCTTGCCCACACGACCTGCTAATTTCTCTGGTGCCGTTGGAAGTCAGTTTAACATTAGTGGAACGCTTACGCCCGAGCAGGTCGATGCCAATGATGTCATCTCATTGCGATTGGTTGTGAATGGTGTCGGAAACATGAAGCTGATGAAGGCACCAACGGTTCAGTGGCCAAAGGACTTTGAAAGTTATGACCCCAAGACTAATGACAAGACGCGTGTAGGCACGAATGGAGCTTCGGGAAATATTGTATATGATTACACGGCAGTACCTCGTCACGGCGGTCATTACTCGATTCCTCCCGTCGAGTTCTGTTATTTCGATACCAATTCAAAATCGTATCGTACCATCCGAACCGATTCGTTCCACGTCGCGGTTGCAAAGACAATTGGCAGTGTGTCGAGGCGTGCCACCAATCAGGAGGACTTGACCGTGCTCAATAGCGATATTCGATACATTAAGACAGCACAGGCACGAGTGAAGTCGTCTGGAACTACATTCTTCGCCAAGCCTGCGTACATACTTTCCTATGTCGGTGCTTTGTTGCTCTTCCTCATGCTTGTGGCCTTGTTCTATCGTCAGGCGAAGGCAAATTCGAACATAGCTCGTCAGCGTGGTAAGAAAGCGAGCAAGGCAGCATCACGGCGCTTGAAGAATGCCTCGAAATTGCTGAAGCAAGGCAATGCAAAAGCGTTCTACGAGGAATTGACCCATGCTTTATGGGGATATGTCGGAGATAAGCTGAACCTGCCTGTTAAGGACTTGTCGAAGGAGAACGTAAGCGAACAGCTGGCGCAACGCGGAGTGGGAGAGGAGTCATTGGAACGCTTCTTCCATGTCCTCAGTGATTGCGAGTTCGCGCAATATGCACCTGGCGACCCTTCAGCAACTATGGACAAGCTTTATGCCGATGCTTCGGAAGTCATTAATCAATTAGACGGACAACTATGAAACGGATAATCATATCATTCGCGCTTTTACACATCTTCTTTATAGTTAATGCTTTTGCGCTTCCGGTGGATAGCTTAAAGGCAGAAGCCGATAGCCTATACGCCAAAGAGAACTATGAAGGTGCCTGCAAACAATATCTTCGCATTGCAAAGACCGGGGAGAGTGCTGCCATTTGCTATAATCTCGGCAACTGTTACTATCGCATGGACGACATCGCGAGAGCAATCCTTTGGTACGAGCGTGCTGCATTGCTGAGTCCTGGTGACGAAGACATACGCTTCAACCTCGATATGGCGCGTTCGAAGACGATTGACCGCGTTACTCCTCGACATGAATTCTTCTTCGTCACGTGGTATCGTTCGATGACAAACCTGATGAGTGCCGACGCTTGGGGACGCTTGTCGCTTGCCTTCTTCATATTATGCCTCCTTAGTCTTGCTATCTATATCTATGGCCAGCAGATATGGCTTCGAAAGACGGGCTTCACACTTGCCATCCTCTTCCTGCTTGCGACACTTGTCGGCAACATCTGTGCTTGGTCGCAAAGCAATAGACAGCAGAGTCGCACGGGTGCTATTGTCATCTCTTCGTCTGCCGTTGTGAAGAGCACGCCAGCCCATTCTGGAAGCGACCTCTTTGTCTTGCACGAGGGAACTCGAGTGGAAGTTCGCGACAACACGCTTAACGAATGGACGGAGGTCTCACTTGCCGACGGCAAACAAGGTTGGATTGAAAAGAAGAATATTGAAGTGATTTGAAGGGGAGTTAAAAAGGGAGTTAATGCTCTTCGAGCAAGGAGTTAAGAGCCTTTGGCTCAGGAGTTAAAGGGGAATAAAAGAAGATGTTAGAACATTTAAACGAGATCGACAGCAAGCTGTTTCTTATGCTCAATGGCAGTGATTCTGCCTATTGGGACGCTGTGATGTGGCTCGTTACCAAGACTGTAACTTGGATTCCCTTGCTTCTTATCCTTGTGTATGTGATTCTGAAAAATACGGGTTGGCGTCAAGCCCTATTGATCATCTTCTCTATGGCGATTGCTGTCGCACTTGCCGATCAGCTTTCAAGTAGTGTCATCAAACCGCTCGTTATGCGTTGGCGTCCGACTCACGACGCAGGGCTTGCAGAATCAGTCGATACCGTATTCTCATACACAGGAGGACGATATGGTTTCGTCAGCAGTCATGCTGCTAATACTTTCGCACTCTTCGCCCTATTGTCCCTCATTATGCGCAGTCGTCTTCTGACGTTTTGGCTATTTGTCTGGGCAGCAATATCCTCATACTCACGCATCTATCTGGGTGTTCACTATCCTGGCGACATCCTTTGTGGTGCTGTTCTTGGCTTGCTCGTGGGGTGTTTGACCTATTGGTTCTATAATTTCATCAATAGCAACCTGAACAACGACCGCGTTTATTTCTCCACAGCATACACCACTTCGGGTTTCCTGCACAGCGATATGCAGTTGATAACCTTTATGCTCATGCTCACTTATGCAACTATCGTGGTGTTAGCCATTCCTTTGGCGGCTTGGTAGTTGCTTCCTTTCCATAATAACAAGACATAGACCCAATTGAACTCGAGCCTATGCCTTATTGTAGTCGAACCTATATTCGAGACGCATCGAACCTATGTTCGAGATGCATCGTACCTATGTTCGTTTTTCGTATCGTTTAGAAGCAGATGTCGAACCACTTGCGCAGTTGTGATTCTTCGTCTATGATGCATCGCAGTTGTTCCAGCCTTTGGGTGTTCGGAGAATTAGGAAACCAAAGACGCAGATATCCGTTCCTGCCATATTTCTCGTGCAAGTGCTGAACCATGCGATTATAGTGTTCCTCACGCGAAAGAGTGGGATAGTGGTCGCGTCCAAATTGTATGGTGCGTCGGATAATATCTTCCGGGTCGATGAATCTGTCGGCTTCTGCCACGATACGTCCATATATGGTGCGTGGAGGCTTCTCGTTTGAAGCACGATGGTCCTCTGCGGCATCTGCCATCACCTCGATTTGATCCTCTGTGAACCATCGTCTTAGGCATTTGTCATTCCGAATGATTCTTGCCGAAACCTTATGATGGAGTTCACGTCCTTCCGAGAGACCTGTATCGTGATAAGCCGCAATGGTATAAGCCATATTTTCGTCAGCCTCCAATCGCTCGGCCAATTCCAGGCTTTGGCGTATTACCATCTGCACATGCCCTTGTTGATGGGCTTTGTCGAATGCGTCGTAACGAGGCAGAATCTCGGCTTCGATGTAGGCTTGTAGTTCTGGATTGATGTTGCTCATAGGCTTGTGTTGCAATGAAATTGTATTCGCAAACGATGAAACCTTTATGCGATGATGAGGTCTCGCATGATTGCAATGTCTGTTGCCGATTTCCCAAGTTGTTGCAGCACTTCGAAGTCTTGGTCGAACGGAATCATCAGGTCGTTACTCTTTGGGTTGCTTATAGCGTAACGGCGGACATATTCGTGATAGAGCGGAAGTGCTTTTGCCGTTTCACCTGACAACCAATGCACATGACCCATATTGAGATAGTCTTCCCATTTGGCTTGCGGATTTGTGAGTATGCGTTCGTAATACCTCTTTGCTACGACATAATCGCCCATGCGAAGGGCGCACCAAGCAACGGCCCTTTGTGAAGGCAGGACTCTGTGACCGCGATATTCCAGACGATAGAAGCGCTTTTGTGCTTCTTCCCATCGTTCGAGTTGTATCAGACAAAGGCCTGTCTCCGTTTGGATATGTACGTCATCCGGATTCTTCTCTTCTAACTCCTGCAGGCATTCGAGTTGTTCCTCATATCGTCCAAGCCTTGCATAGCAATGTTGCAAGTTTAGTGTTATCTGCTTCTGCTCGGGTTCCAGCAAGTGAGCCTGCTGCAAATTGCGTAAAGCCGCCGAGAAGTTGCCTTGATGCATTTGACTGAAAGCCAACTGATAAAGTATTGCAGCGTTGGAGCCCTCTTGCTTGACAATCTTTTGCATATGTTTCTCTGCCTGAGCAAAATGATTGTGTCGCAATAGAGTCTGGGCGATAGGATGGAGGAAACGCGTTTGATGGTTAAGCAACGGTCCTAAGATGGGATTGTCAATAAAGTACTGCGACGTGAAAATTTCCGACCACAAGGCTTGCCAAGGAGACCTGTGAAGCAAGCGATAGAGGCATTGCACCACATTCGAGTAACTGTTGATGCGTTGCTTCTCTTCTTCCTCAGGAATCTGGGTTAAGGCCTCCGTCATCTGTTTGCGTTGCTCTTCGGGTACGGTTAATAGAAGGAGGGCAATCGAATATAGGTCGTTGTCACAGAGTTGAAGCCTATGGATGAACTTAGGCGCTTGTGCAACCTCTTTCCTTTGCGGGTCGAAAGGTGCCAGCCAATGCCCTACATGACGGAAGAACGGGAATCGCTTGAGTGCACTGAAAGTGTGTAGATTGACGTCGGCGCCTTCCTTAAACATGTTGAACATTTGTTGAGCACTTTCCGAAATACTTTTTCGCGTTTCCTTGCTCAAGTTTAAGCCGATATCCGGGTCGTCGATGTTTATCTCATCCGTATCGAAACCAAGTCGCTTGCGCTCTTGTGCGGCCTTGATGAGAGCAGGGAATATTTCGTTCTCCATCTTTTTCCGCAACTGTTCAGACTCTTGATACAAGCTAAAGAGGTGCTGAGTGCGGGTAACCTCATCGATGATGCGTTTGTTGGTGAGCAATTGTGATAATTGCTCGTTTATAGCAGGATAGATCTTAAAGATTTGGGGATAGAGCAGGCAAACAATTATCAAACCGACGATGGCATAGGCTCGTTCGTCATCATCCGAGGAGTCGGAGTATTCGAACAATAGTCGCACTTTGGCAACATCGAAGTAATGGAACAGGGATAATATAATGGCGCTGAGCATGTATCGACGCGAAATCGTATCGGAACCAAGGAGACTCAGGCGTAGCAAGCGTTCTTCATTGATGTTGAGCTGAGGTGAAACCCAGATGACAGTAAAGCGCTGGTCCTGAACGTCTGCGTCCAATGCTGGATTAGCAACCAAGCTGTCGTATTGCTCCTTCCACGTACTTGATAGCGAACGGGCAGTGAGGGTGTAGATGTCCTCATCGTTGTCGATATGGAATATGCGTCGCAGGTTCTGCAGAACTCGGAAGGTCTTTTGCAGCAAACGGGCATGAATCTTCGGACGCTGTGGGTCGTCGGCCGATTCTATCATATACGAAAGCAAGCGTTCGTAGTCGGCCTGAAGGTTTGTCAGTTCTCTACCGAGAACAGGTGCTTTCAGGACGTCAAGAAGATTTGATAGTGTGGTTTGTGCGTTCCTAAGCCTTCCTTTTATCAAATCCTCTTCTATGCTTGCCGTTAATTGCTGAAAAGCTTTTCGCTCCATAGGAGTTGGGTTCGTGCTTTCGATGTTATTCTGCGTTCGCGCTTCCGCATCCAAGTCATCGCTTTATCGGCATCGGTTTCACGAGTAAGGGATAAAGGATAAATGGTTGTTAATTGCAGGGAGTCGGCAATCTGCGGAGAAATACCGTATTGCTTAGTAATGAGGTCGCGTAGAACCTGGGGGTTAGTGCCGTTGTTCAATTGACTTACGGCCTTGTTATATGTTTTCATGAACTTCTGCACTTGGGCGTTCCGCATCGTGTCGGTAAGTACATTCTGCGTTGAAGCTAAGCAAAAGAGGATGGTTGTGGTGTCGCTTGTGAACAGACGCTTATGTCCGAGCATCTCTGCTTCCGTTGCATACGGCTCTGGGAGTATAGCTCCGTCGGTCATCTGTTCCGTTAGCATACGGGTTCGCAACTGCACATTATTGATTTGAGGTCTATATATGGCTGTCGAAGACAAGCCTGCCTCGCGCATAATCTCATCACTCCAATAGTCGGAAGCACTCAGGCGGTCGAGAGCAATCATGCGTTCATCGAGGTGCTTTAAGTTGCGGATGCGTAACTTCTTTGCCATTATCAGGCTCATGGGCGCATTTATGCTTGCAATGGAACGATAAGGTGCCGCCTCACCTTGCATTTCAAGCAGGCGTGGAAGATCAGTAAAAGCAACGTGTACACAATTGTTCTGCAACGCTGTGTCGCAATCCATCTGAGAAAGGAATTCATGTAGCCTTACATCCACACCTTCGTCTTGGAACATGCCTGTCTCCATTGCAAAGTATATGGGCAAGCATGCACTGACTGGCACAACACCGACGTGCAATGCCAAGGAATCACGTGAGGCGACGTCCTCAGGTGAAAGCAATACCTGCTCCTTCTGACACGAAGCCAAAAGGAGCAGGATAGTGAAGATGGTATAACTTAATACTTTCAAGAGATTAACCCTTAATGGCAGCTACTCCAGGAAGTACCTTACCCTCGATGGCCTCAAGCAGAGCACCACCACCAGTACTGATGTAGCTTACCTTGTCCTCCAAACCGAACTTGTGGACACAAGCAACAGAGTCGCCACCACCTATGAGTGAGAAGGCGCCTTCGGCAGTTGCCTTTGCCACAGCTTCGCCTACGGCACGGCTACCCTTATCGAAGTCGTCGCACTCGAAGCAACCTGCAGGACCGTTCCACAAGATAGTCTTTGCACCTTCGATTGCCTTCGCGAACTTGGCTTGGCTCTTAGGACCAACGTCGAGTCCATCCCAACCTTCCTCAATGGCATTGGATGGGAAAATCTTAATCTCTGCTCCAGGCTTAACGGAGAAGGTTCCGAAGTCGTAACCCGTGCAGCATACGCTGTCTTCAGCGAGAACGAGTTCCACGCCGTTCTTCTTTGCGAGCTCTTCCACGCCAAGGGCCACGTCGAGCTTGTCGAGTTCTACGATAGAGTTGCCAATCTCGCCTCCGTGAGCCTTCATAAAGGTATAGGTCATACCGCCACAAAGGATGAGTTTGTCAACCTTGCCCAACAGGTTCTCGATGATACCAATCTTGGTGCTAACCTTAGAACCACCCATGATGGCAACGAATGGGCGCTTGATGTTGTTCAAAACATTGTCCACAGCCTGTACTTCCTTTTCCATCAGGAAACCGAGCATCTTGTTGTCGGCATCGAAATAGTCGGCGATGACAGCGGTGGAAGCATGCTTGCGGTGAGCCGTACCAAATGCATCCATAACATAGCAATCGGCATAAGAAGCCAGCGTCTTGGCAAACTCCTTCTGGCTTGCCTTCATGGCCTTCTTTGCATCTTCGTACTCGGGAGCATCCTTCTCGATACCAACGGGCTTGCCTTCTTCTTCGGGATAGAAACGAAGGTTTTCCAGGAGCAGTACTTCGCCCATCTTCAGGGCATCGGCCTCTGCTTTAGCGTTAGCGCAGTCGGGAGCAAACTTCACTTCTGCACCCAGAGCCTTTGCTACGGCATCCTTGATCTGACCCAGAGACATCTTGGGGTTAACCTTACCCTTCGGTTTTCCCATGTGCGACATGATGATGAGTGCACCACCTTGCTCGAGGATGTGCTTCAGGGTAGGCAGAGCACCGCGGATGCGAGTGTCGTCAGTGATGTTACCGTTACCGTCCAGGGGCACGTTGAAGTCAACGCGCACGATTGCCTTTTTACCAGCAAAATTGAAATCTTTAATAGTCATAAATAATACCTTGTTATTAATGGTTTGACAATTTACGCGTACAAAGATACGAAAAAACGAGAGTAATGCAAAGGGAAAATACATTTTTCTTTGCAATGCCGAGAGGGAGCATCTTTGCGACAAATATTGCAGAGAAAGGAAAAGGGTCTAATGTTTAATGGAAACACTCAAATTTTTCTCTGGCAAATGCCCAATAATCCGCACGATTCACACTTTGGTTTGCGTGCTTGGCATACATAGCGTCCGTGAAGGATGAGCCAATGGTGGGCTTTGGGTATAATCTTTTCCGGAATATTCTTCACCAATTCTCGCTCGACGGCGTACGGAGTTGTGCATTTGGAAGAGACGAGACCTATCCTATGCGACACCCTGAATACATGAGTGTCAACCGCCATTGCGGCCTTGTTGAAATATACTGCCTGAATGACATTTGCCGTTTTTCGGCCTACTCCAGGCAACTTTATCAATTCCTCTAAGTTATCGGGTATTTCGCCTTGATAATCAGATAGTAATGTTTTGGATAGAGATACAAGATGCTTCGCCTTATTGTTCGGATATGAGACACTGCGGATGTATTCGTAGATGACTTCAGGCGTGGCTAATGCCATAGTCTCGGGCGTCGGATAATCCTCAAATAAATGAGGCGTCACCATATTAACTCTCTTATCCGTGCACTGAGCACTCAGCACGACAGCAACCAATAGTTGAAAGGCATTATCGTAATGCAATTCCGTCTCGGCCACAGGCATGGCTTCCTCGAAGTAAGCAATCACTTTCTGGTACAGTTCTTTTCGTTTCATGTCAATCGTAATGCTTTTGTATGTTGAAAAACCATACAAAGATATTAAAATGAAAAGGCATTGCCAAATAATCTTTTGTTCGTTTTACTAAAATATGTCATTTTCAGGCATATATAAATAATAATTTGTATATTTGTAGCCGTAATTAACGCCGTAACAACTTAACTATGAGAAAGTTCTTCCTTTTGCTGTTGCTCGTTTGCACAAATGCCTGGAGTCAGACGGATACGCGTTGGGGCGACTTAGGCGATGGGACTTACGCCAATCCTTTACTATTAGCAGACTACAGCGACCCCGATGTGATAAGGGTTGGAAAGAAGTACTACATGACATGTTCGGAGTTCCACTTTATGGGTATGCCCATATTGGAAAGCGATGATATGGTAAATTGGCGCATCATCGGACAAATATTCAATCGCATTGATTTGGAGAGGTTCGACACGATGAATGGGTATGGAGACGGCACTTGGGCTCCGACCTTGCGCTATCACGACGGCAAGTTCTGGATGTTTGTATGTATGCCAAACACAGGACTTTATATGTCCACAGCCACTCGTCCCGAGGGACCTTGGGAACCACTATATCATGTGAAAGACATTCGTAATTGGGAAGACCCATGCCCCCTTTGGGATGACGATGGGAATGCCTATTTGGGTCACAGCGTTCTGGGTGCAGGTCCAATCATCCTGCATCGGATGTCTCCCGACGGAAAGCAATTGTTGGACGACGGGCAAAAGATTTATGAAGGACCAGTTGCCGAAGGAACAAAGTTCCTGAAACGCGACGGATACTATTATCTAAGTATTCCTGAAGGCGGTGTCTCCACGGGTTGGCAGATGGTGTTACGAAGCAAGAACATCTACGGACCGTACGAAGGACGACGATGCCTCGAGATGGGAAGCACAAAGGTAAATGGTCCGCATCAAGGCGCATTAGTGGATACGCCCGATGGAGAATGGTGGTTCTATCACTTCCAAAGTCATTCGCCGCAGGGCAGGGTAGTACACATGCAACCTGTTGTGTGGCAAGCCGATGGGTTCCCTCTAATCGGAAAAGATTTTGACGGCAATGGCGTTGGCGAACCCGTTAAGGTGTGGAAGAAGCCGAACACAGGTAAGCGTTCGAAGATATTTGCGCCTCAAGCCTCAGACAAATTCAAGGGAAAGAGGTTGAGCCCTCAGTGGGCGTGGAATCATAATCCAGTCGATAGTTGTTGGTCGCTTAGCCAACGGAAGGGTTGGTTAGCGCTTCGTGCCTTAAAGGCAAGCAATGTCCGTTCGGCACGCAACTGCTTGACACAAAAGACGATGGGATACACAGGCGAGGCAACGGTAATGCTGGATTACGACGAAATGAATGTCGGACAAAGGGCAGGAATGGCTTGCTTGGGAAGAGTCCGTTATGCGGCAGGAGTGGAAATTAAGAACGATGGTTCGAGATGTCTTTATGTCGAACGCGATGGTGAGGCAAAGCTGGTAGGCGAGATTCCTTCCAAAGGCAAAAGTATAGTTTTCCTGCGACTCTCGATTGACGATGTGAAGAACACGCACCACTTTAGCTATAGCTTCGACGGCAAGTCCTTCACGCCTATAGGTGAGGAGTTTGCAGAAGAAGACTCTGATTGGAAAGGTTATCGCATAGGTCTGTTCACCTACACACAATCGTTGCCAAGCGGTTATGCCTACTTTGATGATTTCGTGTATCGGTTTGACGGACCGGGGAGAATTAGAAAATGAGAAAAGCCCCCTCTTCTTGCCCCTTTAGGGAGAAGAAGATTAACCCGTTAACCTATTAACCTGTTAACCCATTATATAAAATAAAGTATTATGAAAGAATTAAAAAGAATCGTGTTCACTTGCTTGTTTGCAAGCGTGTGTGTGCTTATGGCATCAGCCCAGAGCATTTATGACTTCAAGGTTAAGGACGATGTCGGCAAGGAGGTCTCCCTTGCTGATTACAAAGGCAAAGTAATGCTGATCGTCAACACAGCAACGCGTTGTGGCTTTACGCCTCAGTACAAGGAGTTGGAGGCCATGTATGAGAAATACAAAGCCGAAGGTTTCGAGATTCTCGACTTCCCTTGCAACCAGTTCGGTCAGCAGGCACCAGGTTCAATCAAAGAGATTCATGAGTTCTGCACGGCTAATTTCGACATCCATTTCCCGCAATTCGATAAGATAGAGGTCAATGGTGCGAATGCCCATCCGCTATACACCTATTTGAAATCGAAAAAGGCTTTTAGCGGTTTCGACCTGAATGACAATCGCGGTAAGATGATGAACGAGATGCTCTCAAGACAAGACGCCGACTACGCCAAGAAAGCGGACATCAAGTGGAACTTCACCAAGTTCCTTGTGTCGCGCGATGGTAGGGTGCTCAAGAGATATGAGCCTACCGACAAGATAGACGACATAGAGACGGACATCTGCCTTGAACTTAATCCCGTCCTGAGCAATATCATGGCTCGCCGTTCCGTTCGTAAATACCTCGACAAACCTGTTGAGCATGAGAAACTTGCCATTGTCGTTCGTGCAGGCATCAATGCTCCGAGTGGTGTGAATCGCCAGCCTTGGATTGTTCGAGTAGTGGAGGACCAGAAGCTCATATCCGACATCAATGAGGTGTATAAGAAAGAGAATGCCGAGCAGGTTAGGCGTGACCCCGACTTTAAGAATATGTTCCGCAATGCGCCCAACATTATCTGCGTCTGCACACCTACGAACGGAAGTGGTGACTTGGATGCCGGATTGCTTGGCGAAAACATGATGCTTGCTGCACAAGCTATCGGTCTTGGCACTTGCTGCCTTGGAGGTCCCGTTCGCTTCCTCGTTTCGAATGAGAAGGCAAAGTTCTTCATCGATAGTCTTGATATTCCTGAGGGCTACCGACTCAACTATATCCTCGCTATCGGATATCCTGACGAGCAGCCCGATGCAAAGCCTCGCGATGAGGGTAAAGTGAAGTATATCAAGTAAGAATTCCTTTGTCAGTGAGCATCTCCCTGGGTTCGACATCAACAAGGCTAAAGTCTTCTTGAAAACGAACCTATGCTCGAGACACATCGAACCTATGCTCGAGACACATCGAACCTATGCTCGAGACACATCGAACCTATATTCGAGACACATCGAACCTATATTCGAGACGCCTCGAACCTATATTCAAAGCACTTCGAACCTTAGGTCTTCCGTCCGAAGGCCTTAGGGCTTCCGAAATAAGGCTTAGGGCTTCGGCGATAAGGCCTAGGGGTTATGGATAAAGGATATATAGATTATTAGAATAAAAATATGAAGAAAAGTAATTTAATCAAGGGACTTGTGATTCTTGGTTGCTTGTTGATTGCGTTCTTTGTTTACGAAAAGAAGAAAGCGAACGAGAGCCAACTGCCTGAGTATTGCACGGTTAAAGGCAGTATTAAGGGTCTCAAAGACGGCACGAAACTTGTCTTGCAAGATGCCTGGAACAATTTCGAAGTGATTGACAAAAGTGTGGTAGCTGACGGGAAATATGAGTTTCATCCTCGCATAAGTGAGCCAACGCACGCCTATCTGTACACTAAAGACGGCATTCAACTGAAGGATTTCATTCTCGAACCTGGAACGATTGTTGCTGATGTGGATGCTGACGACGAGGAGGATTTAGAGTTATGGGCAACAGGTACACCTTCGAATGATTTAGGGCGGAAGAGAAATGAACTTGAAACGAGCGGCAACAAGGCAGCGGCAGATTCACTTATGTACGAAGTCCTAAATGCTGAGCAAACCGGACCTTTGGCTTTGTTGTTTGCTGCTAATGTTTGCAACTCTTCCGTAAAGGCTCTGAGTGCCTTGGACCGTTTGTCGCCGGATTTGGCCAAGAGGCCTTTTGTTGCGAAATTAAGGGAGGAACTTACAAGACGAGTGAAGACAGAACCCCGAATGGAGGGGAGCGACGCTATTCCCTTGTTCATCGATATGACGTACCCTGATGTAAATGGGAAAGCCGTAAGTTTGAGTTCTGTTGTAAGAAATCCTAATAACCGTTATGTCCTCATCGATTTCTGGGCAACTTGGTGTAGTCCTTGCGTCGCTTCTATTCCTCTTCTAAAGGAACTATATGCTAAGTATCACGCAAAAGGCTTCGAGATTTACAGCGTGTCAGAGGATGTTGACGAAAAGAATTGGAAATCTTTCGTCTCGAAAAACCAGATGACTTGGATTAATGTTAAGGACGATAAGCCTGGAAGAAGAGAAAGCAAGGCTTGGTATGATTATGCGCTTTCTGGCATTCCTACTTTCGTGCTGATAGATTGCAAAACAGGAGAGATTATTGCACGCGATAATAAGGACGAATTAGATGCCTTTCTTGGGGAATTATTTAATCGAACGATTGGTTGGTGTCCTAATAACTAAGATAATAAGGTATTAGACCATAAGAAAAAGGGCCTCAGGAGTCAATCCCGAAGCCCTTTTCTCGTTTGCTGTCACTTGACTTTCAGATGCGTTCTGCCATCAGGCAGATAGGCAGGAGGAGTTGTGTCTGGAGTTAGAATCCTGCTGGTGAAGTCGGCAATCTTTATAGCCGTATCGTTCTTGCCATCAGTATTGTTCTGGTTGTGCTTGACCGCATGACCTTCAGGAAGAATGTAGTCGCCAACAATTACATAGTGATTCGTGGGACATGTCTTCGCCTTCTTCATGTCCGACCTATTAGCGTCGTATTGCAGTCGGCCTGCTTCCACGCTCGATCGGATGAGTTTGTTGATAGGCACATTCATGTTGAACTGGAGGAACGCAGGTATATCTATGTCGCATTTCGAACGCACGGTGGGGATGCACTCCTGGAATACCCAATCGTAGAGGAAAGTCGGTCGGGTGCTCGTGATATTATATTGGTACTCGATGATGCTTCCGGGCTCTACATCTGGCACCACCACATGCATCACCACATAATTGTCATCTATTCGCTCTTGAACGAAGGAACTGGTGTCAACATTCCTCCTTTCCACCTTTCCCTTCTCGTTCTTCGTGAAGACTCGAACCCTCATGTCCGCCAACTCGTCGGCATTGATTTTCAGGTCGTTGCTCGCATTGAAGTAAGTGATGTCGATATTGGCATGTTTCGCGCCCTCAGGCTTAAGAATCTTGGTGCGAAGTCTGAACTCATATTTAACGAGAATGTTGCACAGGTCAAGCTCGTTCTTGCCGAAGTCCATAAGATTGTCATAGCTGACTTCTGTGGTGGTCTTGTTGTTGGAGTTCACATAATCGGAAAGTTGATACGAAGCCTTCATCGTCTTGCACAGAACGATGGCGTCGGCGTCGAGTGCATCTCCCCATCCCACAAAATCCCATTCCAGGCCTGATGGTTTGCCGAACTTCTCATTGGGCAACTGAGCATGGAGCACACTTCCACATAGGACAAATGCTGTCAGTAATAGATTCCGAAACGATGCGTTCATGATTGTTTGAGTTGGATTAATTAAGTGTTTCCTCCCTTATTCCAATACCAAAACGGTGATGGAATATGGAGCCAACGTGATGGGGAACTGCTTGCCCACCTTCTGCGTGGATTCCTGCGGAACGATGTTGCGTGGGTTGTCGATGGAGTTGGTATCTTCCGGACGCGCCTACTTCAGTTCTATCTTCTTTGCCTTCGACTTCATCGTCTTCGCGCCATCAAGTTTGATGGTAAGCTTCTGGTTGTTCCCTACGGCGTTGACAAGCTTCAGGTAGGTCTTGCCCGTCTTCGCGTCACTCGTAGCAGTATAGAACACGGCATTCGCCTCATCGTTACGGTCCAGCTTCTGCTTGGGAATATCCGATGCCTCAACGGGTACTATGCGGTCGCCAAGATACTGAGAGAACATCACTTGAGCCCAATATGAAGGCGAGCCGTATGCGTTCAGCACATCATATCCGATTAGGTCGCTTGCCCATTGCATGGCCCCTGGCTCCACATTGACAAAGAGAGGAGCGTAGCACGACATTATGCAGATGTCGGAATTGCGTTCCATACAAGTCATCCAAGCCGCGTCTCCGAGTGCTGCATTCATGTTGGTCGTAGGACTTCCTTCGCGTGTTGCCCATTCACCGCAGAATATCTTCGGACCATTGCGGTCATATCTGTCGTATTGGAAGGCATTACGATACATGTCGAAAGCATTGCGATAGTAGTGCTCATCGATTACATCCACAACTGGATTGGGAATGGCATTCGACTTCAGCGCATTATATCCGACCGTCGAGATAATCTGGAGTTGAGGATAGCGAGCCTTTATTGCCTCGTAGAACATCTTAAATCTGTTGGGATAACTACCACTGCGGTCGAAGAAGTCCTCGTTACCTATCTCTACATAATGCAAGGGGAAGGGCTCGGGATGACCGTCTCTCGCACGAACTGCACCCCATTTTGTGGAGGCGTCGCCCATGATATACTCTATCTCGTCGAGGGCATCCTGAATGAAAGGCTTTATGTATTCACCATCCAGGTGGTCTCCGTTCAACACATATCCGGCAAATACGCCTACTACCGGCTCTCCACCGGTGTCCTCTGCCCATTGGCAGAACTCCAGCAGGCCTAATCCATCTGTCGAACGATAACCCCAAGGACTTTGATGTCCCGGACGCTCGTCGGGATTGCCGATGGTCTGTTTCCAATCGAATCTGTTGGCAAAGTTGTTTCCCTCCAAGTAATTGCCACCAGGGAAGCGCACGAACTTAGGCTTCATCTCTGCCATCATCTCCATGAGGTCCACACGCAGACCGTTCTTTCTATTCTTGTAGCTTGGAGCAAATAGCGTCACTCGTGTCAGTTCGATGCTTCCTGCTTCGTCGGCAATGATGAACAGGCGTGCATCCTTCGTCTCGCTTTGGCTTTGTGAGGTGGTCAATTGTATGTCGAACTTCTTCCACTCGTTCGAGAAGCCACTCACTTTCGTCTCCGCGTAAGTCTTGCTTCCATCGCTGCTCTTCAAGGCTATGGTGAGCGATTTCACGGGGGTTGTTGTCTCGTTGTTGTTTGCAGACGCATTCTTTACATAAATTCCACCCTTGAAGGTGGTAGCCTTCCTGATGGGGAATCCCCAATAGCCTTCGCTAACGATTCCAAGTCCAGCCTGCTCGAAGTTCACGATGAGGGAAGTGGGATTGGCATCGTTAATGCCGTTCTGCCGATTCTGACGTACGCGCACTTTAACGGTATCTGTGAGTTGCCAGCGTTCAGGTCTAACGGTGAATCGTGGTGCGTTTCCGGCAGGTCGTTGTCCGCCCCGACGCTGTCCTCTAGGATTGAACATGTCGGCAAACGAAGGGTTCGGAACCAGTTGGGTATAAAGCCCGCCTTCATAAGAATAATTGATTTCCTCAGTCATCAGACCATAAAGCATGGGACTAACCTCCTTTTCGGCCTTGTCAAGCTTAAGTGTCAACTGCTGAGCTTGGAGCATGAGTGCGTTTGCGCACATCACTGCCATCAATGCAAATAATCTTTTCATAAATCTTTGTTAGTTATTTTGTTGATTAAGTTTGATTTCTCGCGGGGAATGATATCTGGGTTACGCCTCCGTCATTTAGAGGTTAGCCGACGGATGTGCTGTTTTAGGATATAGTAAGCAGGGTGGGGCATAGCTCCGTGATCGTAGCCCTGCATCTCGTAGAGTGTTACATCCTTATGCCCGACCAACTTCAGCATGCGCCAGAAGTAAGCCTGCTCTTCGTATCGTCCGTAGAGTTCCAGTTCCCTGTCTCCTGATATGATGATGATTGGAGGCGCGTCCGGACGGACATAAGTGAGGGGAGCATACTTGTCGATAGTAGGTTGCAGAGGGCCTATGCCCTGTTGCTTGCGGATGTTGTAATGCGTTATACACTGCCCACTGAAAGGAATAAGTGCTGCAAGCGAGTCTGCATCCACCCCATAGCGGGCGAGCCATTTCTTGTCCAAACCGATGATGTCGAGCAGATAGCCTCCAGCCGAGTGTCCTGCAACAAATATCTTTCGCCTACTGCCTCCATATTTCTCGATGTTCTTGTAAGTCCAAGCCACTGCTGCAGCGGCATCGTCGAAGATGTCTTCTATATTTGCCTTGGGCAATAAGCGGTAGTTTGCGGCAACCACAACAAGTCCGCTGTTCCTCAACTCTCTATCGATGTGTTTGTTGCCACCCTCAATGCCACCTCCGTGAAACCACACTACCACGGGTGCATCCTTCAGTTCGGTGGGATAATAAACATCGAGCTTGCAGCGTTCCTTGGCATAGGCATCGTCCGACTCCGTGTACAAGATGTCATTGACCTGCTGGTATTGTGCCTTCGTGATGCCCGAGTACACGAAAACGACAATACATATCAGAAGAGGTTTCCAGATAGTATTCATGTTAATGGCTTATTATGGTTACCACTCTTAAGAGTGCTTCTTTTGTTTGACACATAAATTGTTATAAAGATTAATCGTGTTTCATGATAATCTGGTCAGTCATTCGTTACGGTTTGCCCCATTGCTTGTTTGGCAATGGTCCCATCTCCAAAACCAACCTTCCTCCTTTCAGCAATTCGGAGGCAGGGAAGTGGAAGGTGTCGAGTGCTTTCCCGTTCAGTTTCGCACTTTGTACATAGATGTTTTGTCGCGTGGCATTATGCGCTTCGATGATGAAGTTTTTCCCTCTGCCATAGCGCTTGTCGAGATGTATGACCGAACGGCGAAACATGGGACTGGCTATCTCATAGATGGGACTCACGCGACACCCCCCATCTGTTTGGAATAGTCCTAAAGCTGCCATAACGAACCAGGCACTCATTTGTCCTTGGTCCTCATCGCCCAGATAGGCATTCGACACTCCCGAACCGTAATATCGCTCTGCCACCGACCTAACCCACTTCTGCGTGAGCCAAGGATAGCCCGCCCAATTAAATAGGTAGGCAAAGTGCATGCTTTGCTGGTTGCCGTGAACTACAGGATAGGCCCAATACTCCTCGTTGATGGCATTGAAGCGGAAGGGTTCGGACTTTCGGAATCCTTCGTCCAATCGGTTGGCAAACGCCTGCTTACCGATTATCTCTACCAAGGCAGGCACATCATGCGGCACGAAATAACTTAGTTGCCAGGCATTCCCCTCGACATACTGCGAATTGGCACCCGTGCGGAAGGGGTCGAAGTCGGAAACGAAATGCCCCATGGTATCGCGCAATTGTGCAAAGCCCGTCGAGGGATTAATGGCATTACGCCACCAAGTACCGCGTTCGGCAAAGTCTGCTGCCACCCGAGTCTCCATGAGGGCTTCTGCCAATTGAGAGACGGTCCAGTCATCGTAGGCGTACTCCAAAGTGTTGGAGAAGAGTCCCATTTCGTAAGGCACATAATGATACTTCAGGTAAGGCTCGAGGTCGCGATTTCCTGCAAAACCTCCCTCCACATGTGTTGCAGGCGTCGTCTGCATCTTGCATACTGCCTCGAGCATGTGCTTGGCATCGTAGTCCCTGATGCCCATTTGATAGGCCGAAACCATGAGCGGAATCTCGTGTTCTGCCACCATAACGGGGATGTATTCCATTCCTGCTGGTCCTTTACCCAACCAACCGCATGCATCATAGAGCGCCATTTGCGAACGCACCCAACGCGAACTCCATTCGGGCGTGACTAAGTTCCAGAATTGATTGAGGTTCCAGAATGTGTTCCAGAAAGCGTCGCATCCGAGTGCCACCTGATTTGCATTGGAAGCATGTCTGACTTGTTCGTCAGGAGCCACCCAATCCCCATTGAAATCGCTCCAGGTGTTCCTGCAAAGCGCCCGATACATGTTGGTATAAAATCTCACCTTCTCCTGCCGGTCGTCGGTGGAGATGTCGATTCTTTCGAGAATATCGTTCCAGACAGCACGCTGATGATTTACCACCGCCTCAAAGTCCCATCCGAAGGGATTCGTTATCTCCGTTCGCAGGTTCAAGTCGGCATTCGCGAGGCTTACCAATGAGATGCCCGTACGCACTTGCACCGTCTGATGGCGCTTCGTATCGAACTCCACGAACATCCCTCCATCCGGCAAGTCTTTACCCTTCAACCAGTTTTGTTGGAGCACCTCATCGCCTTTCCACACGCCCGCCTTCTTGATGGGGGCGTCGAACTCGATTACGAAGTGCAGCGTGTAATCTTGATCGGCGTCGTTGCTCCACACATGAGGCGTCAGTTGATGGCTTATTCCTTCGATGCGATGGTCAGAAACCTGACGCATGTCCACATCCACCAACTCGTAATTGTATTCGGCAGGTATCTGCAAGTCTATCATGATTCGTCCGTCCTTGTCTTGCGGAAAGGTGTAACGCATCAGCGATGCTCGTTCCGTTGCCGTCAGTTCTGCCTGTATCTTAGTGTCAGAAAGGAAGACGCGATAGACGCCCAGAGGCGTTTCCTCCGATGCTTTGTCTATGCGCGAGCGATAGCCTTCGTCAGGTCTCTTCTGGTCGCCCACTTGCGTCTGCAATGGTCCGTTTGTCGGCATAATGCCCAGTCCCGCCATCGTCCATTCGTGGATATGTGAAAAGCATCCCACGCTCTCCACGCTGGGCTGGTAACCCGATTGCCACCCTGCGTTTTCGTTGTCCTGACTCAGTTTTACCATACTGAAAGGCATCCACGGACCTGGAGCAATCATCCATCGTGAGTGAGCCGTTCCCATTCTCGTATCTACATAGTCTGCAGGCGTCTGCAGCCTTTGCGGAGTGCGTTCCACATCGCCTTCCTCCAGCAAGTCGCCGTCTGCCCATATCTGGTAATGCGAAGTCATGCGCTTCTTCACCGCCTTCATGGGGACTTCCAGCACATATCGCGCTGAGTCGAGATGCGTCGAATATATCCTTTTACCGTCCAAGTCGATGTTCAACGCCTCGAATTGTCCCAGGTGTTCTATGTCCACCAACAGGGGTTGTATGCGTTGCTCGGCCTTGAGTTCGTAGTCGGCTGCTTTTACGGAACGAACGAATGCCGAAGGACTGACCGCCTTCAGTCGCATTTCCGATGGTCCTTCCAGACGAATTTGGTCGAACGCAATCCAGGCACCTTCCAAGATGGTGAGTGTGATCTGATTACCTCCTTTCCTCAGGGTGCCTTGTGGGATGGAAATCGTAATGATGCGCTCGTCCTCTGGCCTGATGTCGCCCGAAATCACGCGGTCTGCACCATTGGCAACTTCGTGGTACGAAACGGCATTGTTGATGTTTGTCTTCACCACCGATCTGCCCCAGAACATGCCTGCCAAGTCTATCGTAAGCACGGCATTCGGCTCTTCGCCTGTCTCCTCGAGTGCGAACAGAATGTTCAGCACCTGCGTCCTGCATCCCGACAAGCCCGACGAACCCGCCCACACATCGTCAGGTCCGGGAAGGACATAGGGGAAATCCTTCTTCGCATCGGAATGGCCAACGATGAAATAGCGGTCCTCGTACCCGAAATCTTCACGGATAAAGTCCTTGTATCCTGCTGGCGATAGGGCGAACTCTCGCGTCGCGTTATCGCTTTCTCCTATCTTCCAAATCACATGTCCGTCGGCCCATGCAGAGGGGGCTACCGACATCAAGAAGGCTACAAGAAATGGTCTTATCGTTTTCGCGTTCATTGATAACATCGCTCGGCTTGAAGGTTAATTCACCCACGCAAGAATTCTACCCAAAGCTCAAATCGTTCCAATTCTTCGTTAGGTGTGTGACACATCGACAGTTACATGTTGCAAAAATACGAATAATTTGTAATAAGTGAACAACTTTCGGCATGAAATTCCTCACGCGCGCCGTATTCTTTATTATTACTCCCGAGTGAGGGATTTTCCGATTGTTTGCGTAAAAAGTTGCGGAAAAATGATAATTATTCTGCGATAAGGATTAACTTTGCACTGATATTTACATTTTAATCCATACAAACAGCTATGAAAAAACTTTTTTTATCTGTAATCCTATCGTTGGCATTCGCAACGGCAAATGCTCAGCCTGGTGGCGGAATGCCCATGTTCGGCAACATGCCAAAGATTGATGTAAAGTTCAATGACTATGTAGCAGCTCCTGCCGACTTCGACAAGGAGAGAGGCGACATCGCTCGCGGCACTTTGGAAGAGACCACTTACGAGTCGAAGACCGTAGGGACAACGCGCAAGGTCACCGTCTATCTGCCCCCTCAGTACGACAAGTCGAAGAAGTATCCCGTACTCTATCTCCTCCACGGAATCGGTGGCGACCATAAGGAATGGCTCCAGGGTGTGCCAAACATCATCATGGACAACCTCTATGCCGAGAACAAGGCCGTGCCAATGATAATCGTAATGCCCAACGGACGCGCTCTTCCCAACGACAAGGCAGAGGGCAATGTCTATGCTCCTGAGATGCAGCAGGGCTTTGCCAACTTCGAGCGCGACCTTATCGACGACCTCATCCCCTTCATCCAGAACAAGTACAGCACCTACACCGATCAGGCACACCGCGCAGTGGCAGGCCTCTCGATGGGAGGCGGTCAGTCGCTCAACTTCGGACTTGGCAATATGGACCAGTTTGCCTATGTAGGCGGATTCTCCTCGGCTCCCAACACCAAGCAACCCGACCAACTGATTCCCGACATCGATGCCATGAAGGCAAAGAACAAACTCCTCTGGATGGTTTGCGGTAGCGACGACTTCCTGATGATGTTCAGCTCTCGCCTCAAGGCCTTCTGTGACGAGAAGGGCGTACCCGCCACCCTCATTGAGTACCCCGGTGGCAAGCACGATTTCGTTGTATGGAAGTATGGCCTCTACAACTTTGCCCAGCTCATCTTCAAGTAAGAGTAACTTTTTTGTGTTGTCCCGTGGCTTATAAAGACAGTTAAATAAGTGTTGCACTATTTAAGTATTATTGATTATGAGAATCATTTTCCTCGCATTTCTTTTCGTCGTTACGGGAGTCAGTGCACAAACGCGAGAAGAACTTTGGATCGACAATGGTAGCCGCCACATCTTCGGCATTCTCAACAAGCCCGCTGAAAAGGCTCAGAAGCATCCATTGGTCATCATTGTACATGGGTTCAACGGGACCCATGACTGGGGGTGCAACTACTTCGACATGCTGGCCTCGATGGGGTATGCCTGTTATACCTTCGACTTTCCCAACGGTTCCGTAGGCAGCCGCAGCGGCAATAACACGATGGAGATGTCGGTTCTCGACGAGCAACGCGACCTGGAAGCCATCGTAGCCTATTTCCGGCGACATCCCGACATCGATGCCAACCGTATCGTGCTCGTTGGCGAGAGTCAGGGCGGACTCGTGGCGGCCCTCGCCGCTGCCAATAAGCCCGACGACATCTATCGCCTCATCCTCGTTTTCCCCGCCATCGGGCTTGGTGACAGCAGGGATACTCGTCCAGCTGAAAGTATGCCTGATACTACACGCGTCTGGGGCGTACCCCTCGGCAAGCGCTTCTATCTTGAACTACGCGACGTACATGCTTTCGACCGTATAGGCCGTTACGACAAGCCCGTTCTCATCCTTCAGGGCGATGCAGACAGGGTGGTGCCCCTGGCCAGTTCCGAACGTGCCGCTAAGATTTACACGAATGCCCGCCTACACGTCATCCGAGGTGCCGGCCACGGTTTCAAACCCGAGGAATTTCAGGAGTCTCTCGAACAGATTAAAGCTTTCCTCGGCAATTACTAAGTTTGAAAGCATAATGTAGTGTTCCCCTCAACTACAAATCCTTCTCCCGAAACCACTTAAGAGAGCCGCATCTAGCGTCTCTCTTAATCTTTATTTTTCAGCAAAAAAAATCGGTCCCGAAGCAAGCTTCGGAACCGCAGGCAGCCAACCATGAAACAACTTAAACTAGAAACTTATAACTGCCTGATTTTACATTTTACATTTTACATTTCTTGCTCCGCGTTGCTACGCAAGCGTAGGACTTCGTCCGTCCGATTACTTGCTCCGTTGCTCTACGCCGATCAGCGCTTGCAATGCTTTTACCAAGCGAAGCGACTGAAAGAACGCGTCCCTGCTTCGCAGATGCCGAGCGCTTCATTAGCGATGCTGGTGCATCGCGCTTAAGGGCCCTTAGGTTCTCGTGTCATCGAACGCTCATTCGTTGCGCACCGAACAATTGTTGATTTATCATCGAGCCAGCTTTCCATTCTCGCCAGAGGCTTCTGCCTCTCAACCTTATTGCAAAGATAGTAAATTTATTCGACATGGCCAAAAATATTATATATTTTTGCGGCATAATAATGAGAAAAATTTTGCGCGGGAAGAATCAGTATCAACCCCGCCTTTCCCCTATGCTCCAACTAGGCAGGCGCACTTTCACACATGCCGAAGTAAAGTTGATTTTTAGCGATTGGGGGGAGCCTTAATGGCTCTCCCAAATTTGTCACATTGGTCACGTTTTTTTGTATCTTTGAGGTGAAATAAGATAAAAGAAGACCCCTCTCCCTTTCCTCCGTCGCAAACTCCCCAACGCTCGCTCGTCCTTAAGGACGCTTGTGTAGAACAACGGAGCAAGAATGCCTCGCTCGGCATCTGCGAAGCAGGGACGCGTTCTTTCAGTCGCTTCGCTTGGTAAAAGCATTGCAATCGCTGAGCGGCGTAGAGCAATGGAACAAGTAATCGGACGGACGAAGTCCTACGCTTGCGTAGCAACGCGGAACAAGTAATCGGACGGACAAAGTCCTACGCTTGCGTAGCAACGCGGAGCAAGTAATCGGACGGACAAAGTCCTACGCTTGCGTAGCAACGCGGAGCAAGTAATCGGACGGACAAAGTCCTACGCTTGCGTAGCAACGCGGAGCAAGAAATGTCAAATGTTCAATCGTCAAATAAGTTTTAGCGTCGCAGGATCTTGCGGATTTTACGGAGGTAGGCATCGGCATACTGGCGCATACCGAGGTCGTTGGGGTGGATGCCTTCGACCATCGACTCCTGTGTGAAGGAGAGTTCCTTGTGGGTGAGCAGATAGAGGTGCTTGACACCATTTGCCTTCATGGCCTTGTAAGCGCGGCGTTGCTCGTCGTTGGAATGGGTGTACCAATCCAGACTTTGCTGTGAACTAGTGCCGTTGGCGTAGTTGTGTTCAACGAGTAGGATAGGGGCCTGGCTCTTCTGCCGCAGGATGTTTACTCCCTTGAGTAGACGGTCGTAGATGAGTTCAGTCCGTTCCGTTGCCATATTGGGCAGGCAGTCGATGATGAATAGCCTTGCATCTATCTCTGCCAAGAATTGGAAAGTCTCTGCATCCAATTGTCCATTGCCCGAGAAGCCGAGGTTGACGACGGGATAACCGCTCTCGCGGTGTACGATATTCGTCCACGCCATACCTGTGCGCGAGGCACATGCGCCTTGTGCTATCGAGGTTCCATAGACAACGATGGGACGTTCGGAGGAGGTGGGGATGAAGCGCAGTTCGTAACCTTCAGTCACGCCAATCTGCATCCAGGAGACCTCGTTGTAGAGGGGCAGGAAGAGTTCGAAGTCGTAGCCGCGATCTATTCCCGTGAAGTAGGTCAGGTCCTTGAATTCGTAATTGATGGTGTCCTTGAACGATAGGTTAAATTTGCTGGCGCACCAGCGCAATTGTCCGTTGGCGTCGGTGGCATAGAGGTCGAGACCGGAGACTCCCGTCGTGGGCATGTGGAACATGTTCAGTCCGCCCTTCACTTTGTAGCGCACCTTCACGCTTGGGGCATTGGTGTGGAAACAGATGGAGAGGCCTGCCGACTGCTTGGAGAGGTTCCATACGGCATTGCGGACAATGTTCTCTGCGCGGGGCGTCATGCGGTGATAGGTGTCCTTCAACTCGCTGTTCCACCAGCGTCCGTGAATCGTGTTTTCGCCTGCTTCCAAGGGATTGTACCAGCGTGTCTGTGCCATGAGGCCGATGGCTGCGGAGGCCATCAAAAGGGCGAGGATGAGCTTCTTCATAGTCGTGACAATTTCTTTCTAACTATATAACGCATCAGGCACGCGACAAATTGCCCCGACGGGCATTATTATTGTGATTATGCACATTCCAAACCGATAATTTGGTTATCCTCCCAATTCTTACTAACTTTGCACCTAATAGACAGACATTGAGCCAAATAAGACTATCGGACTGATGACGCTACACGAGAAACCATACGGGAAACTGACGCTCGACGAACTCTACGAACTGCTGCGGGTGAGAAGCGAGGTATTTGTTGTGGAGCAGAACTGCGTCTATCAGGATATGGACGGCGATGACCAGGATTCCATCCACCTGTGGTTGACCGTCGGCGATAAGGTGGTTGCCCTGGCTCGTGTGTGTCCTGCCGGAACGCATCTTGACGAGGTGTCCATCGGCAGAGTAGTCACCACTGAACGCGGGAAGGGCTACGGCAAGCAAATCATGCTTCACGCCATAGACGCCGCCATAGCCCACTTCGGAGCCACGCGCATCGACATAGAGGCGCAGGAGTATGCTCGGGGATTCTATGAGAGCGTGGGCTTCAGGCAGTCGTCAGACACCTTCATGCTCGACGGTATCCCTCACATCCGGATGACTTGGACTAAAGCGTAATACCAACAAATCTCAACTATGATAGACCAGATTATCAATTTCAATAAGACTTTCGTAGAGCAAAAAGGCTACGAGAAGTATATCACGGACAAGTACCCCGACAAGAAACTTGCTGTACTGTCGTGCATGGACACCCGCCTGACCGAACTGCTGCCGGCAGCACTGGGACTGAAGAACGGCGACGCAAAGATTATTAAGAACGCGGGAGGCTTGGTCATTTCGGCTTTCGACTCGGCTATGCGAAGCCTGATTGTGGCCATCTACGAGCTGGGCGTGGAGGAAATCATGGTCGTTGCCCATTCGCATTGCGGTGCCTGCCACATGAGTTTCAGTCATTTCCATCACGAGATGACAGCGCGAGGCGTTACTGACGAGACGCTCGACACCATACAGAAGTGCGGTATAGACCTGCATCACTGGCTGGAGGGCTTCAAGGACACTCCCGAATCAGTCCGCAAGACCGTTGAGACCATCAAGACCCATCCTCTCGTGCCGAAGGACATCGTGGTTCGGGGCTTCATCATCGACTCCGAAACAGGTGCTTTGGAGGAAATCGTGTAAGAAAGGCATTGAACTATGGATTTCAAGGATAAAGTTGCCGTCGTTACGGGAGGTGCTCAAGGCATCGGGCGCTGTATTGCCGATGAATTTCGGAAGGCAGGCGCAAGGGTTTGCGTGATAGATATTCAGCAGGGAGACCACTTCGTAGGCGACCTTGCCGACAAACAAGTGTTGGAAGAGTTTGCAAAAGATGTGATCGATAAGCACGGGCATGTGGACTATCTCATCAACAATGCTCTGCCGCTGATGAAAGGAATCGACACGTGCAGTTACGAGGAGTTCCAATATGCTCTGAGTGTGGGTGTTACGGCTCCGTTCTACCTTGCCAAACTCTTTGCTCCGCATTTTGCCGAGGGTGCGGCTATCGTCAACATATCTTCATCGCGCGATCGCATGAGTCAACCCCAGACGGAAAGTTATACGGCGGCAAAGGGCGGTATTGCAGCGCTGACCCATGCTTTGGCGGTCAGCCTTGCAGGAAGGGTGCGCGTCAACTCCATTTCGCCTGGTTGGATAGATACCGCGTACACCGTTTATGAAGGTCCTGACGCCGTTCAGCAACCAGCAGGGCGCGTGGGAAATCCATTGGACATCGCCAACATGGTGCTCTACCTTTGCTCGGACAAAGCGGGTTTCATCACGGGCGAGAACATCTGCATCGACGGCGGTATGACCCGTCAGATGATTTATCACGGCGACAACGGTTGGACATTGGAACAATAGACATGAAAATCCTTAGAGCAACAACTACGGCAACGCGGGCAGGAGCCTACTATGTGCGCATTCAGGCGATGGCTCGCAAGCATCGGATTTCGCTCGAAGTGGAGTTCGACGAACACGATACGCCAGACACGAAATATATCGTAGCCGTGGACGATTATCTGCCCATAGCCACCTGTCGACTCTATCCCTTGGACGAGGAACACATCATGCTGGGACGCATCGTCGTCCTGCCAGAATATCGCCATCAGGGCATCGGTACGCGAGTCGTCGCAGAAGCAGAAGAGTGGGCGAGGGAAATGGGTTTCAAGGTGTCGGTTGTCGAGAGTCGTGACAATAAGATACAGTTTTATGAGACAATAGGTTATGTAGCAAACTTTAAACGGAAGATTGAAGGCGAGACTTTTACTTGTTTCAAGATGGAAAAGAATCTGTAATCACACTAAAATATCATCATTATGCAATTCGTTATAACGGCTTACGACGGCGAAGGAATGCTGGCCAAACGAATGGAGGTTCGACCTCTTCACCTGGAAGGAATGGAACGACTGAAGGAGCATCTCGTTTGTGCAGGCGGTCTGCTGGATGATGCCGGTAATCTGAAGGGTTCAGTCCTCGTGATGGAGTTCCAGAGCCGCGAGGATGTGGACGAATACCTCGCCCATGAAGACTATGTCACCGAACATGTCTGGGAACGGATTACCGTCGAGCGCATGAATGTGGTCTATGCCCAGGGAGAACGCGTTAGTAACTAAGTAATAACAAAAGACGAAGAGAAATGGAAAGTCGCATTACACGAGAGGCAGCGTGGGAACTGCTGAGAAAGTATAACAAAGACTTGTTTCACCTGCAGCATGCACTCACGGTGGAAGGTGTTATGCGCTGGTATGCCGAGCAACTGGGTTTTGCCGATGAAGTGGATTTCTGGGGATTGGTGGGACTGCTTCACGACATCGACTTTGAACTATATCCTCATGAGCATTGCATCAAGGCACCCGAACTGCTGCGCGAAGGAGGCGTGGGCGATGACATGATACATGCTATCTGCAGTCACGGTTATGGCATCAATGTGGATGTTAAGCCTGAACACCTGATGGAGAAAGTGCTCTATGCTACCGATGAACTGACTGGACTGATATGGGCAACGGCTCTGATGCGTCCGTCGAAGAGCGTGCAGGACATGGAACTGAAGTCGCTCAAGAAGAAGTACAAGTCGAAAGGCTTTGCTGCCGGTTGCTCTCGCGAAGTGATTGAAAAGGGCGCAGAAATGCTGGGATGGCCCCTTGACGAAGTGCTTCAAAGGACCATTGAAGCCATGAGGGACTGCGAAGAGCAGGTAACAAAGGAGATGGAGACGATAGAAAACCGGTAACTATCGTTTCAACCAATTCTCTTTCAGCCAGTTGCGAACGGGTTCGTCGTAGAGTTTCAGGCAAGCCCATGCTATCGCGATGCACATCAATATGGTGACAACGCCCACGAGGATGTGCGTTCCCAGAGGCGAATCCATGTGCGTTTCCGCCCAACTAAAGTGCATGTACATAACGGGATAATGCGTGATGTAGAGCGGGAAGGAAAGTTGACCCACGAAAGTGCATATCTGCGTTGCCCGTTTGCCCTGCAGTCGACTTCCGGTTCCTATCGAGAGGATGAGCGGGAAAAGGAGTAAGATGCAAAGGAGTTCGAAGACGCCTTCGTGAAGTGGACTCAAGTCGGTCAGCATCGGGGTGGAAACCATAGCGACAATCAGCAACGAAGCCACTGCAAAGCCTCCCTTGATGGAGATGAATCGTCCGAGGCGCGAAAGCAGAAGTCCCATCGTGAACGGGAACATCAGGCGCACCATAGCACGATAGACATGTTCGGGATTGCAGATAAATCCACCATTGACCGTGTACTGGAAGTTATCATCAAGGAGGTTGCCCCAAAGATTGAGTTGCAGGCAGAGATCGGCAGTGAGCAAGGCACAAAAGGCAACGATAATCCCCAATAGAATCTTACCCGTTCGACGCAGGAAGAGCGCATAGAGGATGTTGGCAACATACTCATACATGAGTGTCCAAATGGGACCATTGATGCTTGTGAGTTCGCCCCATCCGCGTATGTCCAACGACTTAGGCAAAGGTATCATGAATATCAGCAGCAACGCCTCGAGCAACATCATATACCAAGGGGCGGAGTCGATCAGGTCGAAGGTGGGACCACCCGAATAGTAGAAGAAACAGATTCCTATCAGAACACCCATTACTGCCATAGGCTGGAGTCGTGTGATACGACGCTTGAAGAACGCCCATGTGCTCATCCTATTCCAACGATCGTCATAAGCATAACCAATCACGAGACCACTGAGTGCGAAGAAGAAATCGACGGACATGAAGCCGTGAGGCATTACCCATCGAGTAACGGCGTAGGGATAGCACTCCATGATGTGAAACATCACCACGCCCAAAGCCGCTACGCCTCTGAGACCGTCAAGTATCTCGAAACGGGGTTTGGATTCCAGATAAGTATTTGTTCTTGTTTTCATTCCTATAACAATTGTTTCTCTCAATTAACCCATTAACCTTTTAACCTTTTCGCTCGGCCCGCAGGGACACTTGCGTAGCAAAGCGGAGCAAGAACCTTTTACTTTTTCCGACTAATTCCCTCTTGTGTGAGAGGAATGAATTTAATCTTGCCAGACTTGTCGAAATGCAAGTACTCGGCACAAACGCTTCGACGGCAATCGCCACCGGGCTCTCCGTTCTGACTATAGGAACCATCGTGGTAGATATAATACCACTTACCCTTGAACTCGATGACGGAGGGGTGAATCGTGAAGCCGCGATTGGCTGATGTGCTGATAAATCCGCCGTAAGTCCAAGGTCCTTCTATGTTCTCCGCATACGAATAAGCCATCTGCTCAGGCTGCACACCAGGGGCATCGGAGGCATAGACATTATAGTATAGTTTTCCACGCTTGAAGAGCCAAGGACCTTCGGAATAGTTGCGCATAGGCACTTTCCTGACTTCACCATCCAACTCAATCATGTTCTTCTTCAGCCGCACCATATAGCAATCGCCATTGCCCCAAGCCATCCAAGGTGTTCCGTCGTCATCGATGAGTACGGTGGGGTCTATGTCGGCATTTGCACGATGAGAGTCGGGAGTCATATCGTCGGTGATAAGTGGCGTACCATCCTTGCGAGCAGGACGGAAAGGACCGGTAGGGGAGTCGCTCACCGCCACATCAATGGTGTGCTGACGATTATCCTTTCGGTCGAGTGTCACGTAGTAGTAGAACTTGCCGTCGGCACCCTTTACCACCTGACCTGCCCATGAACCATGAGGCTGAGCATAGGGGAAGTCTCCTGCAGAGAGGACCGGTCCGTGCGAAGTCCAGTGTATCATATCGGTGGACGAATAGCATAGCCAATGAGGCATGTTGAACCATCCTCCCACACCTGCTTTGTCCTCGCCCACATAGGCATATACCGTGTTGCCTTCAATGGTAAACGCTGGGTCGGCAGTGAAGACGCCCGGGAACAAGGGATTTTGTCCTTCCACCCTTGGCAGAGCTTCTCCACTAAGAGACAAATTGCGCAAGGCACCTTTGCGAACTTGCAAGGCATTGGAGAAACCACCTGGGAAGCCTCGACCAATAACCCATTGCGAACAATTATGACGCAAAGCTTTGCCCGGATAAGTGAGTTGCCCGGACTCTCCATCGACCAACAACCTTACTGTAGAAACATCCTTGCGGGCGTCGTATTCCGCATGAGCCTCCACCTTGTACCATCGTCCCTTCTCCACTTTCGGACCAGCACAGAGGCGATGAGGCTGTTCGTTCTTGTCGATGACCTCAACGAAGAATTGTCCGTGCATGTTGTCGAATCCGATGGAGATATCGCCATTGAGCGAATTACGGCCAATGAGATGACTCGCTTTTCCTTCCTTGCAGATAAACACCTGCTCCGTTCCGAGTGTGCCACAACGTAAGTCGGCTTTCACCGTCCAGCACTTCTGCCAATCGGCATACGGCAACGGGTGGTTGAAGTTGAGTTTGTACTCTCTGACGTTTAGTTCCAGCGTCGAGTTCTCGTCCACTCCCTCAATATTCCAGTCTTTCAGAGAATATTGTGCTGAAGCCGATATGGCAAACAGCATACTGCAAAGCGCAAAAATCGTTTGTTTCATAAGATAGGTTGTTTATTGAATGATGATTGCATCGAGGGCAATCGTTCCGCTTTTATTAATCAATTGTATTTCGTGCTTTCCCTTTTTTAGTTTCTTGGATGTAAAGACCACTGCCTGATGCTTCACGTTCTGGCTTTCGGCAAACGAAACCTCGCCTGCGTGCTTGCCGTCGATAAGGATTTCCATCACACCTTGGTACTTGCCTTGTGGAGCAACGATGCTAACCTTCTTTGCTTCGAGGGTTGTCGTCCAGGTATCGCCCACTTGATTGCTGAACGAAAGGTCGTTGTTGAAGTCGCCTTCATTCGTGTTACAACTCCTGTCCCATCCATAAGTGCGCACACCCGGGTCGTCATCGTTAAACCAGGCTTTATCGTGCCAGATTCTTACCACTTTGTAACCCGTTGTCAGATTCTTGTCTTTAATACCTTGTGTAACTATGGGAGTGCCCATTTGGAGGGTGAGACCTTTGTCAGTTTGCGAGAAAGGAATTGCTTGACCATTCTCCACCAATTCCACCTTCTTGATTTTTCCTACTGAAGCAGACTGGTTGGATAGTGCAGGCAGAACGAGGTCTTCGGAGGAAGGGTGCAAGATGGTTGCATAGATGTATCCACCCTGACGAGTGTAGATTACTTGATCATCTCCCCATTGCGTGAAGGGACGCGCACTATAGATGGCCTCCTTGTTGATGTCAATCCATCGACCTATGTCCAGACATATCTGCCGTGCCTCATCGTCGATATTGCCTCTTCCGCGTTGTGTGATATTCAAGAGCAGACAACCATTGCGTGAGACATTCTGCATCAGACGAGTGATAATCTCTTCAGAACTGCGATACCTTCCTCCTTGTTTGTAATGCCATTCCTGAAGACTCACCTCCGTTTGGAAAGGAAAAGCCATTATGTCGTCTTCGGTGTAGAGTTCGGTACTTTTCACTAATGATCGGTCAACGATGCCTATCATTTCGGGGTTGTGCTGAAAACTATTGTAACGGCCACCTACGCCTTTGAGTGTTGCTACAACCTCTCTGTTTCCTTTTGTCCGTTTGTCGGCAATGTTGTAGAAGTTGGCAATGATTTGAGGCGTCAGTTTTCCAAGTCCCATGTTTATGCCCAAGTCCACTTGTGAGTCACCAGCATGATCGTCAAAGTAAATCATGTCGGGTTGGTATTTGCGAATGGCATCATCTACGCGCCACATAAATTGGTTGGCGAAAGGACTCTCCAGCGAATTGCGTCCGTCATGGTGAATCAAACCATAAAGGTCTTGCGGGTTCATACCTTTCCACCACTTATCCATACCATCGGCATTGGGCTTGTAACCATCTTCTTTTGTCAGCATGGCATCATAGGGTACACCTGCTTTCTCGCCTCTTTTGTCGCTTGTGAAGCGGACGGGCATAAATTGTCCCCATGTGCGAGCTGGAGTGTTATGGAATCCAATTCCGAAGGGCATTCCGTGCTTCCTGGCTACTTCTTTCCAAATGCCAACTATATCCAGATGTGGCCCAATATTTACGGAATTCCAAGGCTGATATTTACTATCCCAGCAGTCGAAGTTGTCGTGATGATTGCCTAAGGCCAAGAAGTATCGCGCTCCCATCTTTTCGTAGAGCGTCATCAGGTCTTCAGGGTCCCAGAGGTCTGTCTTCCAATCGCGGCATACTTCTTTATAGCCATACTCCGAAGGATGACCGAAATGCTCTCGATGGTATCTTCCTTGAGGATGGTTCTCCATATACATACCACGCGAATACCAGTCGCCATCCTCTGGCATCGATTGAGGGTCCCAATGCGACCAAGCACCCAGCTTAGCCTCACGCCACCATGCAGGAGTGTTATATTGTCTGCTCAAGTTGTTCCAGTCCGTTGTATAACGACCTTGCTCTATGCTGAGAGGCGGTAGATTCCAAATGTCGATAGAGTCTTGCGCTTTTGTGTGACCTATCGTTATCGTCAGGACGACGACTGTCAGTAAATGATAGACTTTCATGTTTACGATATTAGTTCCTTGCAAAGATACAATTTTTACTATACATATTTCTAAAAGTTAGCGTTTATTCAATAAGTTTGCTTTAATTAATACCTGAAAACGACTCGTATCTTGAGATATTTTTGTAATTTTGCCAAAGAATGAACATATATGGGAAATAAAGCAAAAGATTATGCTTGTGACCAGATGATAAACAATTAAAAAGCTATAAAAGGGATGAAGAAAGTTTTTTTATCGGCAATGCTCGTGCTTGGAATGCTTACGGCTTGCACACAAAAAACAACAAACGAAAAAGGAGATAACGAAATGAAAAAGCTTGAATTGACGCAAGAGTGGGACAAGGTGTTCCCATTGAGTGAGAAGGTGAATCACAAGAAGGTGACGTTCCCGACGCAGTATGGATTTACATTAGCGGCAGACCTTTATACGCCGAAGGAGGCAAGGGGTAAAATTGCTGCTATAGCCGTGAGTGGACCGTTTGGAGCAACAAAAGAACAAAGCAGTGGGCTTTATGCCATGAGGATGGCAGAACGAGGATTTGTTACGCTGGCCTTTGACCCATCATATACAGGTGAGAGTAGCGGTGAACCACGTCGCACGGCATCGCCTGACATCAATACAGAAGACTTTATGGCTGCCGTTGATTTCTTGTCAAAGCAGGAGAATGTAGATGCAGAGAAGATTGGTATTATCGGAATCTGCGGTTGGGGAGGTATTGCCCTGAATACTGCCGCTTGCGACACTCGCATCAAGGCTACTGTTGCCTCAACAATGTATGATATGAGTCGTGTGAGTGGTAATAACTACAATGATGCTTTCGACAACGAAGAGGCTCGTCACACTGCTCGTGAGGCGCTCTCCCAACAGCGACTCTCTGACCCAACAGCGATGGCTGGCGGTGTCATCGATCCTGTTCCTGACCAAGCACCACAGTTCGTGAAGGACTACCATGATTATTACAAAACGACACGCGGCTATCACGTTCGCAGTGGTAATTCGAACGACGGTTGGCGCACCATCGGCACACAAGCATACGCCAACACGCGTTTCCTCTATTACATCAACGAGATTCGCTCTGCAGTCCTCATCATGCACGGCGCTTATGCGCATTCGCGCTATTTCGGCGAGGCTGCCTATCACTATATGGTGGATGGGAAAGCAGAGGGGTACAATACGGTTGTGAAGCCCAATCCTAATCCGGAGAACAAAGAATTGCTCATCATTCCAGATGCCTCGCATTGCGACCTCTACGATGGTGGCTATGAAGAAGCGGAAGGTAAGGGCGCTCCAAAGAACCTGATTCCTTGGGATAAGTTGGCAGACTTCTTCAACAAGAATCTTTAAGGCTACGATTAAGTGAGAGAAGAACAGAGCCTGTTCATGTTTTTCCGAGCGTGAGCAGGCTCTACTGATAGTTTAATAATGAATAGAATCGCATCCTACTTAATGTTGACAGTCTTCGTACTGTTTACCATTCCCTGCTCCTATGAGGAGGCACATGCGCAATCATTGACAACGTATATGGATATCAATATCACAATCAACGGCAAAACAATGCCCATACACTTGGTTGATAACACTGCTACACGCGAACTGGTGGCTGCCCTCCAGCAAGCATCCATCACCTACGAGGCTGATGATTACGGAGGCTTTGAGAAAGTGGGTGCATTGGGACGTTCACTTCCAACGAGCAATTCACAAATCACAACGGAGGCCGGTGACGTTATTCTCTACAACGGCAATCAGATTGTACTGTTCTATGGTAGTAATTCTTGGAGTTACACCCGTTTAGGACGCATCGAATATCAGTCTCTCGATGAATTAAAGACTTTCCTGAAAGCTGGTCAAGGCCGTATCAGCGTCACGCTATCACTTGCAGAAGGTTCTGCTATTACCCAACTTCCAACCGACAGAAAGAGCAGAAAGAAATATGCCCTGAACGGCACCAAACTTATGCAAGAACCAACGAAGGGCATCTTCATCAAAGATGGCAAAAAGGTTGTGAAATAAATATTTTATTCTTTCCCGTGGTATGATGGATGTTCATTGTCTGGATTAATTATTAATTTCTCGACAACAATCTCTGGGTCTATCATTACAACCTTAATCGTATGCTTGCCATCAGTAGGGACATCGATGTCAATGCTGAGCCATCGGAGATTGTCAAATACTTCGCTACGCATGGGTTGACGGAATCCCGATAGATAAATATCGTTTGCAGGACGAGGAAGTGGTTTTAGCACTTTCGAACGTGCTATATTCTCTTTTGTATATTCGTTGAAGGTATCTACATACCCTTGCCGAGCATCGATGGTATGCATCTGCCCATTATCAATACGAATGCCTACACGGAGACCACGGGCAGGATTGACATCATTGGTCGGTAAGATGCCAAGTGCAAGTTTCTGCTTACCACTTTGTGAGAAAGTGACATCGTATTCTAATGTGGCACCATCACCATCAGGACGACTCTTTGCCGTAACTGGTTCTATACCCATGTTACCTTTTCCACGTCCAAGACCCGGGAGAAAAGTCCATCGTGCGTCACCTGAGTCTGTTCTACGTGTATAGTCATGTGCCATGATTGCCGTTTCCGATGGTTCGACAATCTCTTTATTCTTTACTTTACTAACCATCGGAAGTGTGTTGTCATCAGGCATTGACCACATTCGGTAACCAATATGCTTGTCGAGCATCATACCATCCCACTTGCCTCCAGCAATTATCTTATTATATTTGTCGGTCATCTGCTTGTCGCGTTCAAAAAGAGTCTGCATAGTAACCGAATCACCCATGGTTGCCGCCAAGTAGATTTTGGCTAAGCCGGCACTTGCCACAGCGGGGTATTCTACAAGTTGATAGAATGCATCCTGCATTTCGTAAGGCATCTTCTTGCTGAGCAACAGTGTGCGTTTCTCCAGTTCGTCCCACCGGTCATACATGCGTTGAGCTTCACCCGTCTCAACATTATAAATGCCAACACGCTGTACTTCGGGCTTTCGCTCCAGATTCATTTTTGAATACTCCGTGACAATGTCAGCAATTTCTCTTGCATATTCGCCACCAAAGATGCTCCGTGCCCAGTCCACCATGTACTGGTCTATCTTGTCGGCAGGATAATCGTCTGGATTCCAGGCGTAATGCATAATGAAGTCTATAGGCATTTCCTTTGGTTTGAGGTCGCCTACATTGATAATCCAGATACGGTCAATGCCCGTCTGGTATGCCAGATTCAGTTGTTCTCGAATCTTTGCGGCTGTCGTAGTATTTATCCATCGGTCATTCCATGGACCTCCGTTCATGTCAATGTGGTAGTACAGACCCATGCCACCTTTGCGTGTCTGTTCCTTCTCTGGTCCTGTGCGACGGATGTATCCCCAATTGTTGTCTCAGAAGAGGAGAGTAACATCATCAGGCACAGTGAAACCTGCATCGTAATAGCGTTGTACCTCGGTGAAAATGGCCCACAATTGTGGAACCTCACTGGCTGGTTTCTTATACACACGTTCAATAATCTCGCGCTGACCATCCACCACATCTTTCAGCGTCTTCATATTGTCCTCATCA
>JAGCVH010000021.1 GCA_017962495.1 Bacteroidaceae bacterium | reverse complement strand
TAATACAATGAGATACGATATCAGTAAACCCTCTGCGCCTAAGATGCCGAAGCTCGGAAAAGGCACAGAATGCATCAAATTGCTCCTCTCTCAGGCCTCAAAAGACATGCACGAACCCCTTGTTCCGATGTTTTTTCGTATACTTGGCGCTCACATAAGTGGTTCGGAATTTCAGTACCCCGACCTCACTTGGAAGGAACCATGTGGTCAAATGGCTAACCTCGTTGCAGAAAGTGGGGGTAACAAGGGCCAATTGTCACTACTGGTGGAAGCCATTTGTCGTGATTTTCGCGAGCACGACGATGCTGAATTGAAGAAACTTGTGGAATGGTCGAAGCAGGTAAAGACCAAGTCAGCCAACAAAGAAAAGCCTGCTCGCCCAGATGTAGCCTTCTGGTTTCCGCCCTCGGATGTGACAAACCCTGCTTTCATCCAGAATGCTATGGCGCTCGAGACGCTAGGTGGTCGCACGCAGTACATCAATATGCCTGAGGTGGAGATGGCCGATAAGATGTGTGGCGGACACCGGCAGGTGACGCAGATGCTCCGAAACATCTACGACCGCCAGCGTGCAGGAGCCTTGCGTGCTACGGCCGATGGAGTAACGGGCAACCCCATTCTGCGTGCTAACCTGACGATTTCCAGCACGCCTTATGCTACGCGTAAGTTCTATCGAAACGAACTCTTCAACGGCACTTTCGGGCGAATGGTCTTTTCCTTCAAACCACGTTCCAACCGCGAGGGACGAATACCCCGACAGGGAAAGTACACCGACGAGTTCTACCAGAAGTTGGACGAGTTCCTGGTGCGGCTCGACATCTGCAAGGGACGATACATTATCCGTCCGCTGAACAGGCTGGCCGACAGACTGGCCGAAGATATGGCCTCCATAGCCGACCTTGCCGACGACGACGTGTTGTTCGAGATTTCCCACAGGGCATTGATCTCGGGCTGGAAGGCTGGCTGTGTGCTATGGGTGCTCAACAACCAAACTTGGACGAAGTCGATGGGTGAGTTGGTGGAATGGCTCGTCTACCACGACCTGTGGAGCAAGATGCAGATCTTTGCAGATATGCTGAACCTTGATGCCGACCTGACGAGCGAAGCTCAACGACGTGGGCCTAAGAACATGCTCGACTCGCTGCCCGACACCTTCAATGAGGCGCAACTGGAAGCACTCCGCATCAGCCTGGGAAAGAGTTCTGAGGGCACAAACGCACAGTTGCGTAAATGGGTTTTCCGTAACTTTATCACCTTCTCCGAAGAGACGGGACTGTACACCAAAACGAAATAATATCTGTAAAATTCAAAATGAATAATTCAAAATTCAAAATGGATAGAATAGAACTTCAGAAGCTCCGCGACCTCCCCATTGAGGGGGTCGCAGAGCGACTCGGACTCCAGGTCGTGAGGCACAAAGCGCTGTGTCCCTTCCCCGACGACCATCATGCTTCGCTCTCTTTCTGCGTGCGGCGCAACACGTACCATTGCTTCGCCTGTGGCGCTCACGGCGGAGTGATAGACCTGGCGATGAATCTCCTGCATAAGGACTTCAGGGAGGCTTGCAGGTGGCTAACGGACGAGACCCCCTCTCCGTCTCTCCCCGAGGGGAGAGGGTATACAAGTACGACAGAAAGCTCCTCCCTCTCGGGGGAAGCAGGGAGAGGGGTCGCTTTCTACGAACGCTTCTTCCAGCGCCCTTGGCTTTCGCCAGAAGCCCGCAAGTTCCTCTTCGAAGAGCGCAGGCTCGACGAGCGCGTGGTGCGCTGGTGCCGACTGACTTCGTGGCGCGACCGGCAGGGTGTCCCTTGGCTGCAGATTCCTTACTACGACCGCGAGGGCAAGCTGGTGGGCGTGCAGAACCGCAACCTGGTGCCAGGTGCCCTGCCTCGCTTCCGTTTCCCTGCAGGCTCGCAATGCGGCATCTACAACCTGCCCGTGCTCAACCTCCTCACGCCCGGCGAAGAGCTGTGGATAACCGAAGGCGCCTCCGACTGCTGGGCCATGCTCTCCACCGGACGCAAGGCCATCGCCATCCCTTCCGCCACCCTGCTCACGCAAAAGGACAAGGAACAATTGTCCATTGTCCATTGTCAATTGTCCATTGAAATACACATCTTCCCCGACCGCGACCTGCCTGGCGAGCAACTCTTCCTGCAGTTGCAGAAGGTCATTCCCAACCTCCAGCACCACCAGTTGCCCCCCTCCTGCAAGGACTTCAGCGACTACTATCTACTGCAGAAAAAGCCCCCGTAAAAATATTAAAGAAATACTTGAAAAAAAGTATGGGAAATATTTGTGTATGTGAGAATTATTTCGTAACTTTGAGGTGAGATAAGACGAAGTCTTTAAGCATAGAAAAGGGCCCTTTCTCTGCTGGAGCTTCGCTCGAAATCTCACCTCGAGTGTTGGCTGCACCTCGACAAAATTAAGCGAGCTTATTCTGCTCTCGGTTTGCACAACACTTGCAGGTATATAAGAAAGGGAGTTAAAGCTGGCAAACTCCCCATAGTAAAGCAAGGGCTCGCGCATGATAGTGGAAGTCGCGACACACTAGTAAGGCAAAGGCCTGAGCTTATAACTGAATTACTAACCCTATTCGCTCGGCCCGCAGGGACGCTTGCGTAGCAGAGCGGAGCAAGAATCATCAAAGAAATGGAGTTAAAAAGAAGTTCTTTCTTAAGAAAGCGTCCTGAAGGCCGAGCGAAAGGGGAGTTCTTGAATAAATCAAGCGAGCAGAGCTCGAGCGAAAAGGACGAATGTACTAGACTGGATGCATACTCTCAAAAACAATCGTCCGTGAGCGTAGCTCACTAACTCCCAAGGCCGTAAGGCCGATAACTCCCGTGCGAAGCACATAACTCCTAAAAAAATTATTAACCCTTAAAATTTTTTTCAATTATGGCAAACAAAAGTATCGGAAAAATCAAGTATTCGCTGGCACTGCGACCCAGTAATCCCAGCGAGAAGGACGCGGTGAAGAAGATCTATCCCGTGGTCCAGAGCGACGAGGTCGTTGACCTGGAACTCCTGTCACAGCACATCACCGAGCACAACTCGGTGTTCTCCGCAGGCACAATCTATGGCGTGCTGAAGGACGCTGTGGCGTGTGTAATCGAACTGATGACGGCTGGCAAGCGCGTGAAGCTGAACGGACTAGGCACGTTCTACGTGACCCTCTCTGCCCAAGGCGCTGACACCGTGGAAGACTTCTCGACGAGTCTCATCACGAGGGTGAACCCCCGCATCGCGTTCGACAAGCAGACCTTCGCCACCATCAAGGAGCATGCCGACTTCGAACTCACGGCTGGTCGTGAGGAGCAGGCTGCCGCCATCAAGGCGCAGAAGGAGGCTCTCGCCAACGGCGAAAGTAGCCCGTCGGGCAGTGGTAGCTCGGGCGGCTCTGGCAGTGGTGACCCGGGAGACGTGACGCCTTAAAAGCTTGGGGCTTATGCCCCAGCTTTTAGGCAACTGGGTGAACTAGGGAGTCTAGGGATTCTAGGGATTCTAGGAGAACTAGGGAAACTAGAAAAACTAGAAATACTAGGAAAACTAGAAATACTAGGAAAAACTAGGCTATCGCCCACCAGCGCTCGAGCTTTGCTCGCTTGATTCATTCAAGAACTCCCCCTTTTCTCCTCGACGAAAGTACATTTTTTCTGCCTTTTATAAAGAATAATGTATAAATTTTACGACTATTTGAAAAAATTCGAGTAAATTTGTGCCGAACAGAAGTTCATATTATTATCACAAACAAACTGCTTATGAAATTTCAGAAATTCATCAGAAGGCTGTTCCTGGCGGTTTTAGCCATCATTGTAGCCATCGTCGTCGCTGGTCTGGGCTTCTGGCTCATCGACGGGCGCTCGCCACAGGCTTTCATCGTTTCCAAGTCATTGAACCAGAGCACGATGGAAACCTATGAGCAACAAAGGGGAGACCAGACCGACAAGAGTCATGTGGAGATTCCCGACCGCATCGAATTCCCCCGAAAGGTGACAGAATACGAGGTCGGCAAGATGCAAGTTTTCGAATGCCCTGCCGAAGACGATGCGAAGCCCATCGTGCTCTACATCCACGGTGGAGCCTACTTCCACAACTTCAGCCTGCTGCATTGGCGTGCGATGTCCGAGTGGGCAAAGTGGACGGGTTGCGGCATCGTCACCCCCAACTATCCCCTGCTTTACCGCTACACGGTCGCGGACGCCTTCCCCCTGCTCATGCAACTCTATCGCCAGCTGCAACAGCGATTCCCTGCCAGGCGCATCATCCTAATGGGCGATTCTGCCGGAGGCGGTTTCTCGCTTGCACTCGCCCAAGAGATAGTGAAGGCCGACTCGTTAGACCTGCCCAGCAGCCTGATACTCATCTCACCCTGGGTTGATGTTACGGGAGGCGATGACACCCTGCAGGAGTACGACACCTTCCTCAACGCCGAAGTGCTGCGCCACGTGGGAGCCGACTGGGCAGGCGAACTCGACCCCCTCAACCCGATGGTTTCACCTCTTCACGGCGACATGCAGGGGCTGCCACCAACTCACCTCTACACCGGCACCTGGGAAGTCTTCTACACCGACATCCTCAAGACCTACGATAAGATGAAGGCCGCAGGCGTGACCGTCACCCTCCATGTTGGAGAGAAGCTGGGCCACGTCTATCCGCTCTGGCCATGCCCCGAAGGCAGCAAGGCCCGAAAGGAAATTGCAGGAATCATCGAGTAATTTACGACCTTAGCATGTGTCGATAGTCATTAGTCAAAAGAGAACCAGGAAACCTGAAAAGAACCCCGAAAGTTGGACAAAAAACTTTCGGGGTTCTCTTCTGACTCGTAGAGCTGCTTTATCTGCACATCAGCATTATCAGATGTTATCTGTTTTGACCGTCATTTCCTTCTTTTACATGCTTAATCGCTCCAATGCCGCAGCGTCAAGTCGGGAGGCTTCATTTATTGATATCTTTTAACATCAAAACCTTCTTGTCATTCACCATCTTGCGGAAGCTGTCAGCATCGGGCGTCCCTGGAGCAGGAGCGAAGTACTGCCTGCGGTCGGCATTACGCCAGACGAGGAAGTAACTGAGGGGCCAAGGCTTCAGATTGGGCAGCAGCACACGCGACCACCACGTCGGGTCGGGTACATTCTGGTAGCCACACTCCGTCAGAGCCATCATCCGCTTGCCCTCTCGAGCAAGCTGACTGAGGGTGGTGAGGTCCTTCTTCAGTTGGTCCACGAATGCCTGCTCGCCGTTACGCTGCTGGTAGGCATCCAACCCGATAATGTCCACGCGGTCATGACCAGGATACGTGTCCAGCACATCAGGTGCGAAACCATAGTTGGGGCTCCAGCTCCACACGATGTTGTAGGGCAGCGAGTGCGAGACGTAGTCCTGCGTCAAGTTCCAAAGTGCCTTATATTCCTCGGCAGAGCACAGACCGCGTCCCCACCAAAACCAGCCTCCGCTGTTCTCATGCCAAGGACGGAAGATAAACGGAATATGACGTCCCTGCTCGTCCTGCAGCGATGCCAGGAAGGTCGTCAGCCGACGCAGCCATATCTGGAATACCCCATGCCTCTTGCCGCCTGGCAGGATATTGCGCACGACGGTCTTGTCTGAATTGTCCCAGGCGGTACTGCCTGTAAGCGGGTTGCGAGGGTGCCACGAGATAGTAACAACTCCTCCGCGGGCGTGCTGTTTCAAGATTTCGCGACGCATCACATGGAAAGGCACGCTGTCGAGGTTCTTCTCATCGCCCACTTCAATGCCTCCCAGCTCGAAACCCATCACGGCAGGATAGTCGCCCGCAACGTCGCGCACATCGCAGCGACCTTCCTCGTATTTCCATCCGAGACCATAGAAGGGTGCGTCCTGATGCCCGAACATGATGCCTTTCTGTGTCAGCCGCTTTAGACGACTCACGAGTTGCTGTGCTGTCGTGGGGCTCTTGACGGAAACGGGGGTGAGGCGATAGGAGATGACATCGCGGGCAGGAACGCTGAGCGTGCGCCACACCTTGTCGATAAGCAGCGTCATTCCCTCGTCTTTATGCGTCCAGAGGTTGCGAATCCGATAGACCTTCGTGTCGAAGTAGGTACCCAGACGGCTCACCTCGCTATCGATAAAATTGAAATGCTGCCAGTTGAGAGCGTAGCTGACGGCCTCCTTCGTGGGATTCAGGATGGTCATTGCCCAGTCGCCGTCCTTCAGCGGCTTGAACCAGAACTCCAGTCCCTGCTCGGTGGCAAAGCGCAGTCCCTGTACGCCCAGTTCGTCCTGGTCTACGGCAATCATCTCAGCATTCGTGATGATGGCTTTCGTCTCGGCACTCATATTGCGAAGGTCATTGCCCAGGATGAGGGGCGAAGCCATCATACACCACATGGCAAAGTGCGCTCGGTCTTCGTTGACAGTCATTCCATTGCCTACTTCCAGCATGTCGGGGTCATTCCAATGGCCGGGACCAGCGTAGGCACGCAAAGGCTCGTTGAGGCGGATGCACTGCATGACACCCACATCGGTGAAACCTTGGGGATGCACCCTCGTCGAGTCGAAATTGCACCAGATATCGGGACCGATGCGCCAACTGTGGCCGACATCCTTGGCCCACAGCCAGGGTTTGTTGTTGCCCCATTCACACATACTGAGGAAGATGGGCCTTCCTGCTGCACGAAGGGCATCGCTCATGAGTTTGTAGGCACCTCGGGCGTTCACATCTGTGGTGTTACACCAGTCTTCCTTCAAGTAGTCTATTCCCCAGCGGGCATACTGTAGGGCATCCTGATATTCATGCCCCAGGCTGCCAGGACGCCCAGCACAGGTGGCTGTTCCGCAGTCGCTGTAGATGCCTAGTTTCAGACCTTTGGCATGGACGTAATCGGCCAACGCCTTCATTCCACCTGGAAATCTGTCGGGGTCGGGATGTATGAAGCCATCGGCATCACGCTTGCCATGCCAACAATCGTCCAAGTTGACATAGACGTAGCCCGCTTCGCGCAAGCCTGTCTCGACGATGGCATCGGCTATGCCCTTGATAAGATTTTCGTTGATGTTTCCACCAAACTTGTTCCAACTGTTCCACCCCATCTGAGGGCGGTCACCTACTTTTTCCCATTTCTGACAGAACACTCCGAGCGAGAAGAAGAGACTGAAAGACAGGATGAAGAGTCGTTTCGTGTTCATGTTCATATTCCTTACTATTTATTTAAATAGACGTGGAGCGAAATCGCGCAGGTCGTAGTGCCATACATGCCAACTGTGGCCGCCTGGGGTGTCGCTGTATTCGTATTTGATGCCTGCCTCGTCGAAGGCTTTCAGTGTCTGCTGACAACTGCTGTAGGCGAAGTCTTCCTGACTGCCCATCGTAAAGCGCAGCAGGCGAACGGTCTTCTTCAGCGTAGGCGCTATCTCCTTCAGACGGGCTGTTTTGGCCTGACGGGAGGCTTCATCGCTACGGAACCATCCAGAGCTCATCACATTGATGTATCCAAAGAGACCGGGGTGAGCCATGAAGCAGTTCAGCGTCTCCAGACCACCCATCGAGAGGCCAGCAAGTGCGGTATTCTCTGAGCCAGTCTTGATGCGGTACTGCTCGGCCACGCGAGGCATGATATCCACCACGAGTTCGTCAACAAACTTCTCGGTGTCCATGCCTCCGTGAGGCATCACGACCATCATCGGCTGAATCTTACCCTCGGCATACAAGTTGTCCAGAATCTCGTTGGCACAACCGATGGACGTCCAAGAAGCGTCGTTGTCGCCAGCACCATGAATGAGGTAGAGCACGGGCAGTGGTTCACGAGCGGCCTTGCCTGCCGGTTGCCAAATGTGCAAGCTACGAGTAGTGCCAGTGGTGCTGGATTTATAGGACAACTGCGTTACAGGTCCATGAGGCACGTCCTTCTCTGCCCAGAAGATGTCCTCACCATTGGTAATCATAGCGATAGGCGTGATTTCAGAGAAAAGGCGATAGCGGGGATCTATGACGCGCACACCATCAACCACGAAATGATACCGGTAGGCATCGGTCTTCACGGGTAGCGTGGCCGTCCAGATGCCGGTATCGTCCTTGGTGAACTGAGCCCTGAGGCCAGCCAAATCGCCGCCCAGACCTACACTTTCAGCTTTGGGTGCATAGATGCGGAAAGAAGTGGTGCCGTCGCTGTTGCTGACGATGGAACGAAGCGTGTCGGCAGGAGTAACGTTTCTGCGCCACTGGGCTTGAGCACCCAGCACGAGAGTTGCGCAAAGGAGAGAGAGAACAATTTTTTTCATGATTGTAATGTTTTGGAGTGTTTTAAATTAATATTTTAGATAGCGTGTGAGTTAATATGAGGCATAATCGTTACGTTTCATGTTGCAAAATAACGAACAATTGTTGAGAAGGAGTGACACTATCTTAACCATTGATAGCACTGCTCCCCTAAATAATATAATTCTTCTTATATAGAAATTCTTGCGGAACTCGGTTCTTTGGCATGAATGGATGATGGAGGGATGAAGTTATAGGGGAGTTCTTGCTTCAGTTCCTTACGCAAGCGTCCTAAAGCCGTCCTCAACGACTAAGGGGAGCCCAATGGACTCCCCTTTATTATGTTTATAAACGACGTGCTACAGTACGCAAGCCCATCCGAACTTGCGGGCGAGCTCACGGAAGAGGTTGCGGTCGCGGACGGGGATGGTGACGGAGATGGTCTCGCGCTGGTTGTCACGTTCGGCGATGTGGGCGGAATCGAGGTCGTATTGCGTCTGCAGATTCATCCACATGTCGGCAGGAATGCCCAGAACACGTTCTAGTGCTACGGCAACGTTGAGCGAAATGTTGCGCTTGCCGTTGATGGTCTCACTCAGGACGGAGGGCTTGATGCCCGTCTCGCTGGCGAGCTGCTTCTGCGTCATATTGCGTTCCTTGAGTTCGTCTTTTATCAGTTCGCCCGGATGGGTGGCGATGATGGGGGTAAGGTCTTTCTTATTCATAGTGTTTGGAGATTTCAAATAATAATGCGTTGACTGTTATACCTGTGCTGTCAGGAGAACTGTGGAAAAGTAGTCGGTATTGGTCGTTTATCCATACTGCTTCCACGCCTTTCAGGTCTCCTTTCTTTTTCTCATAGTGTAGCGACTTGATGAGGAACAGGTCTTCGATTCGGCGAGCACTTCGGATGTAGTTGACAACTTTGACGTATCTCTTTATGATGTCCTTCGACAGCCGTCTATATTCGTTTGCCTTAGTGCTTCCCTGGGTGTAAAGTTCCTCCAAAGCCTTGTTTTCAAACTCAATGTTCATTACTTCTGTGGCTTATTCGTGACAAAGTTAAGCATAATAATTTGAATAATTAGCATTTTTGCGAATTATTTTAATTTTTCATATCCTTCTTGCTCTCACTACCGCCGCAGGAGTTTCAGCATGCTGCGCGTAACATCCTCTCTCCCAAACCCTCTCCCATTAACGCGCAAGCGCTTAGCGGCTTCGACTAATGAGAACGCTCGAACTTGTTCGCTTGCGTAAGGAACTGGAGCAAGTAATCGGACGGACGAAGTCCTACGCTTGCGTAAGGAACTGGAGCAAGTAATCGGACGGACGAAGTCCTACGCTTGCGTAGCGAAGAGGAGCAAGAATGAGAAAAACCGAGAAACCCGTTGGGGCATCTCGGTTTTTTGTTAACTCTGAACTATGCGCTCGGCCTACAGGACGCTTGCGTAACGCAGGGGAGCAAGAACTCTGAACTCAGAACTCTGAACTGGCTTTCGCCAAGGCAAAATCTTCGCCTCGCCTATTCCCAATAAAGGATTTGGCGATTGATGTCCCACTTGTGGTCCTTCGGGAAGTCGTCGCCTTCCCATGCCTTCTTCGAAGTCCATTTCTCAGGAGCATCGGTCCAGAAGGGATCGTCGACAGGGAGACCGAGAGGCATGAATGCCAGCGAGGTCATGTAGAGCGAACCGTTGTTGGTGTACCAGTCGGCTACGTTGGGATGTGAACCCACGAAACCGATGGTGAGATAGCCGTCGGGGGTGAAATTGCTGGCGCCCTTACCCTCGAACATGCGCTTCATGACGGCCGTGATGCCGCAACGCACCTGTCCGTTGTGGAGTTCGCCTGGCAACTGCTTCATCCACGCCAGTTGAGCCAGAGGCTGGAGCACGGCGAGGCGGTAAGGGATAGAGCGTCCGACAACGGGGAAAGTGCCTTCGGGCGAGATGAATCGCTCGAGGATGACACTATACTTCTGCATGCGTTTCACCACTTCCTTGAGGCGATTGGTGGCTCCATTGCGGTTGTCGCCCTTGGAACGGACGAGGTAGGAGTTGTTGCCCTGACGTGCGCTTACCATCTGCAGGCACTCGGTGTACATGGGCTGGATGACATAGGCGTTGTAATAGTCGAAGGCGAAGGAAGGTCCGTCGCTGTAGAGTCCATCGCCGATGTACCACTCTTCGGCCTTGGAGAGTGCCATCTTGATGCGGAAGGCGTCGTACTCACCGCCGACGTACATGATGAAGGCTTCTTCCATACCTACGAAGAGGAGCCAGTTGGTGTAAGGAGGATCATAACGGCGCAGACCTTGCAACTCCTTGATGTAGCGCTGTTTGGTGAGGTCGTCGAGAGGTTCCCACAGTGCTTTATAGCCACGGAAGAGACTCTCCACGACATAGGCAGCATCCACCAGCGTCTGTCCGCCACTGGTCCATCCCAGATAGTCGGGACTTTCGGGGTCAACGGCGTTCTTGTAGGCCTTCAGCGCCCATTCGCGAAGCTGGCGACGCATCTTGCCTTCCTCCGTGTCGTCATCGGGAAGGGTAAGCCAAGGGGCTATGCCTGCCATGAGTCGGCCGAAGCATTCCATGTAGGCCACCTTCTTGTCGCGGTTGTCCCACGTGGGAGACAGTTCCAACTTCATGTTCTTTTGCAGGGTGCCGTTGGCCATGTTCTCGAGCACGGGTGCTGCCATCTTGTAGGCCAGCGAAGCCCAGTAGGCACGGTCCTCAACACCATTGCCGAGGGGGTTAGTTTCAACTTGTTTCTTGCCTTTGGCAAAAGCCAAAACTGGCACCACAATGAGTGCCAGTAGTAAAAGTGTTTTCCTCATAAATTTACGATTTGACAATTTACGATTGGACAATTGGACAATTTGACGATTTCACGATTTATTTCTCTCCCTAAAGGGAGAGCTAGAGAGGGTCCAATTTCGTCATCATTCCTTCTACGGTGAGGCGGATGATTTCCGTCTTGGCATTGGAGCGGACGGTGATGGTCTTTGCGAAATGTCCGGGGAACTTGCCGCGTCCGTTATAGGTGACATCGATGCGACCCGTATCGCCTGGCTGGATGGGGTCTTTCGTATAAGTAGGTACCGTACACCCGCACGAGGCAAAAGCCTGATTGATTACAAGAGGGGCATTGCCAACATTGGTAAACAGGAAGGTACAATGCTGTTCCGAATCCTTCTCGGAGAACGTGCCAAAGTCGTAGCGAAGGGTGTCGAACTTGATTTCGGCCTGCTTCTCGGGAGCAGCAGTAAATGCCATAGGTTCCGATGCCATTACCGTGCGCTGTTGCATGGTGACGCCTAATGCCAACAGCATCAGCGAGATAACTGCAATTGTCGTTTTCTTCATCATTTTATTTAGCGTTTTAGTTAATTGTGCCGTGCAAATATAGTCATTATATTTGAAACAAACAAGAAAGGAAGGTTTAACGTAAAACTTTTTATCACTATAGGCCCTAATATTATTGTTTTTAACAATAAATAAGATTAGATTGCGAGTCATGTGGATTTTTTTTCGTATCTTCGCGCCCAAATTGCTATGTATTAGGTAAAAATGATTGTATTCAACACCACCTATACGATGCCCGTAGCCGACGCCAGAGACTTCGTTATCTGGATTCGCGAGAGCATCATCCCCAGCATCGAAATGGACGGACGAATGAAGAATGCCCGCCTGTTGCGAATACTCTCGCATCACGAGTCGGATACCGAGTGCATGGGCCTGCAACTGGAGACTGACTCCACAGCAACCCTGCACAAGTGGTACACCGAGATGGGACATAGCATGAATGAAGAACTCCTGAAGATGTTCGACCAGCGCATCGTGGGGTTTAGTACGATGATGGAAGAGATTTGAGAGAATGAGGAGTGAGCGCATCATATTAGGCATTGACCCGGGAACAAACATGATGGGATACGGGGTGCTGCGCGTCGAAGGACAGCGGGCTGAAGCCTTGGCGCTGGGCGTCATCGACCTGCATAAGGTGAGCGACACCTACCTGAAACTGGGACACATCTACGAACGCGTCTCTGGCATCATCCGCGAATACCTGCCCGACGAGATGGCTATCGAAGCACCATTCTTCGGGAAAAACGTTCAGTCGATGCTGAAACTGGGAAGAGCCCAAGGTGTGGCCATCGCTGCCGCCATTCAGCACGACGTGCCTATACACGAGTATGCTCCCATGAAGATTAAGATGGCACTTACGGGTATCGGCTCGGCTTCAAAGGAACAGGTGGCAGGAATGTTGCAACGCATACTGAAACTGGACGCCGAACAAATGAAACAGCACTTCGATGCCACCGACGCCCTGGCTGCCGCCTATTGCCACTTCATGCAGTCGAACAAACCCGAATCCACCGCCAACTACCGTTCGTGGAAGGATTTTGTGAATAAAAATAAAGAAAGGACCCACTCCGGCTCTCCCTCAAAGGGAGAGGGAAAGTGATGAAAATGAAAGACTCTATGACGCATACGACAAGGGGCTGTTCCCTCCCTTTAAGGGAGGGTCAGGGTAGGTCCGTTATCCACATACAGAACGGCATTACCAGACACCCCGAGAGGCGAATGGCAGAGCCTGTGAACCTTACCATAAGTGAGGGGGAACAGATAGCCATCGTGGGACCTAACGGTGCCGGAAAGAGTCGTTTGGTGGACATCATCACCAGCCGCTATCCCTTGCTCGGCGAAGAGGTGAGATACGACTTCTCACCTTCGGAGAGTCCTATGGTAAGCGACAACCTACGATACATCACCTTCCGAGACAGTTATGGCGATGGCGATGCCACATACTACTACCAGCAGCGCTGGAACCAGCACGATATCGGCGACGATGCTCCTACTGTGGGTTCTGTCCTCTCGTTCGACGATCTGCCCCAGAATGTGGCTCGACTCCTCTCCCACCTCGTCCTGCTTCGCGACAAGCCCATCATCACCCTGTCGAGTGGAGAGATGCGTAAGATGCAGTTGGCTCGTGTGCTGGCTTCCCATCCTCGCGTCCTCATCATGGACAATCCCTTCATCGGACTCGATGCACCCACACGAGACGAACTCTCCACACTGCTCTCGCAACTGGCAGAGACCGGACTGACACTGATATTGGTAATGTCGAAGTGCGACAACCTGCCTCAGTTCATCACCCACGTCATTCCCGTCAAAGACCTGAAGGTTGGGCGGAAGATGACGAGGAGTGAATTCGTGGCACAGCAGGTGCTCCCCCAGCATCCTACCCCATCCGAACAAAAGCGGCAATGGTTGCTCTCCCTGCCGGAGAAGGACCTTCGCCAGACGGCATTCTATCCCGAACAGGGCGGAGAAATACTGAAGTTCAACGACGTCAGCATCCGATATGGTTCGCGTACCATACTCTCCCACCTCAACTGGACGGTTTACGAAGGGCAGCGTTGGGCAGTAAGCGGAAGGAACGGTGCAGGCAAGAGCACACTGCTGAGCCTGGTATGTGCCGACAATCCGCAAGCCTACGCATGCGACATTCGTCTTTTCGGACACAAACGAGGAACAGGCGAAAGCATCTGGGAAGTTAAGCGCCACATCGGTTATGTGAGTCCCGAGATGCATCGCAGCTATCTGAAGGACATCCCCGCCATCGACGTCGTTGCCAGCGGACTGAACGACTCCATCGGACTCTATGTGCGTCCGCAAGAAAGTCAGCGAGCCACGTGCCAGCAGTGGATGTGGATGTTTGGCGTCGAACATCTGGCAAGTCGTTCGTTCCTCACGCTATCCAGCGGTGAACAGCGTCTGTGCCTTCTGGCTAGGGCTTTCGTCAAAGACCCCGAACTGCTCATCCTCGACGAACCACTGCACGGACTTGACGACGAGAACAGGCTTCGCGTGAAGGAAATCATCGAGACGTTCTGCCAACGCAGTCACAAAACCCTCATCATGGTCACTCACTACGCGGAGGAACTGCCTCCGTGTATCGACAATAAACTTTTACTTGAAACAAACATCTAATCAACAATGAAACTAAACAAAAGTGTTATGAAAAGATTAGTTTTATTTACCTTGTTCGGAGCGCTGTTTGCACTCCCTATGAAGTCGCAAGAAGTCTTCAATCAAGTAGTGAATAACGCAAAGCAGGTCATCGACGACCCCAAGGCCAACCCATTCATGCTGGCCATCTCGCAGTTTAAGTATACTGCGCTGAATTACCTCTGCAATACGGCTATCAAGCAAAACGGAGGTGGAGTTAAGGGCGATTGGCTCGACAAGCAGGCCTATGGTCTCAACCACTTCATCATCTCCTACTTCACCGACCTATCGAATGCTCCCAAGAACAACGACAAGATCAAGAAGGACATCATGCTACACTATTGGAAGGCATGTTCCGATAACATGCTGTTCCAGGGACAAGACAAGGAGATAACGGAAGTGTTCATCCAAGACCGCGACTGCATCACGCCGTTCAGCCTGAACACCGATTGGGAAAAAGCTGACAAGGCCATCTCGAAGGAATGAACATCACCATCGTTGACTACGGAGCCGGCAATGTGACGTCGGTGGTAAGAGCCCTGCAGAGACTGGGAGTAGAAGCCACCCTGACCGATGACCCGGAACTGATAGCAAAGGCCGACAAAGTGGTGTTCCCTGGACAAGGGGAAGCCAGCAATGCGATGCTGAACCTCCGACAAAGAGGTTTGGACAAAGTGTTGCGCGACCTGAAGCAACCGTTCCTGGGCATCTGCATCGGACAGCAACTCATGTGCCGTCACTCCGAGGAAGGCGACACCGATGGTTTGGGAATCTTCGACGTTCCCGTGCTTCGCTTTATGCCTCAATGCCACGAGGACAAGGTGCCGAACATGGGTTGGAACACGCTGGAAGGACTGTCTTCTCCTCTCTTCAAAGGTATTGAGGAAGGGGCATACGCCTATTTCGTGCATAGCTTCTACGTTCCCCTGTGCGATGAAACCATTGCGACAACGAACTACATCCTGCCCTTCAGTGCTGCCCTTCGGCATGAGAACTTCTTCGCCACACAATTCCACCCCGAAAAGAGTGGTGATGTGGGAGAGAGGATACTTCAGAACTTCCTCAACATTTGACTTTTGACTTTTGACATTTGACATGATCCAACTCATTCCTGCCATCGACATCATTCAGGGACAATGCGTGCGCCTGAGCAAAGGGGACTATGCCACAAAACAAGTGTATGGGAACCCCGTTGACATAGCCATACAAATGGAAGCATTGGGATTCAGACGCCTACACCTGGTAGATCTGGACGGAGCCAAAGAGGGACGTGTGGTAAATCTGCAGGTCCTGCGTGACATTTGCCAAAAGACTAAGCTCGACATCGACTTTGGCGGAGGAGTGAAGACAGAGAAGGATGTGGAACAAGTGCTGGAGACTGGTGCCAAGATGATAACCGTCGGGAGTATGGCTGTAAAAAGTCCGAATGTCCTGCTGAAGTGGATTGAACAATACGGTGCGGAGCACCTCATCCTTGGAGCCGACGTGCGGGATGAACGCATTAGCATCAACGGATGGCAGGAAGATAGCGAGATACTGCTCGACGACTTCCTGCAGTACTACACACAGGCAGGAATCAAGAATGTGCTTTGCACCGATATCTCACGCGACGGCATGTTGCAGGGACCTTCTACCCCACTCTATCAGAAAATCATGAAGGCGCATCCCGACTGCCACCTCATTGCAAGTGGAGGCGTGAGTTGCATCGACGACATAATAGAACTCGACGAAGCAGGCATCCCCGCTGTAGTATTCGGAAAAGCCATCTATGAAGGAAGAATCGATTTACAAGAGTTGGCCCATAAATTCTTAATTCTTCACTCTTAATTCTTAATTAAAAGAAACGTGTTAGCCAAACGCATCATACCCTGCCTCGACGTTAAAAACGGATTCACGGTGAAAGGAACCAACTTCGTCAATCTGAAGCTGGCTGGAGACCCAGTAGAACTGGGACGCATATATAGCCAACAAGGAGCCGACGAACTGGTATTCCTCGACATCACTGCCTCACACGACGGAAGAAAGACCTTCACGGAGATGGTGGAACGGGTGGCAAGGGAAATCAATATCCCCTTCACCGTAGGAGGAGGCATCAACGAGATTGCCGACGTAGAACGACTGCTCGAAGCTGGAGCCGACAAAGTAAGCATCAACAGTGCTGCCATCAAGAATCCCAAACTCATCGACGAAGTGGCTTCCTACTACGGAAGTCAGGTGTGTGTGGTAGCCATCGATGCACGACAGGAAACGGACGGCAAGTGGCAATGCTACATCAACGGAGGACGCATTCCTGTGGGCAGAGGCCTCGAGGAATGGGCATACGAAGCACAAGAGCGAGGCGCAGGAGAGATTCTCTTTACCTCCATGAACCACGACGGAGTGAAAGAAGGCTTTGCCAACGAAGCCCTTAGGGCCTTGAGTGATAAGCTATCCATTCCCATCATTGCGAGTGGAGGTGCGGGAGCAATGGAACACTTTCGCGATGCATTCCGAATGGGACATGCCGATGCAGCACTTGCCGCCAGCGTGTTCCACTTTGGAGAGATAGGCATCCCTGAACTGAAACAATACTTGAGACAAGAAAACATAAACATAAGGTTATGAAAATAGACTTTGAGAAAATGAACGGGCTTGTACCTGCCATCATACAAGATGCACAGACTGGTGTGGTACTCATGCTGGGATATATGAATGAAGAGGCTTACAAACAAACTTTGGAGACAGGCAGAGTCACCTTCTGGAGTCGTTCACGCCAGACATTATGGACAAAAGGCGAAACCAGCGGGAACTGGCTCAATGTGGTGGAAATCCTCAACGATTGCGACCAAGACACCTTGCTCATAAAGGTTCGTCCCGAAGGTCCTGTGTGCCACACGGGTGCCGACACATGCTGGAACGAAAAGAACAAACGGAATCCGCTTTTATTCCTTTCCGAACTCAACGACTTCATCGAAAAGCGTCATCGGGAAATGCCAGAGGGTTCGTACACAACAAGTCTGTTCCGCGATGGCCTCAACCGCATGGCACAAAAGGTGGGAGAAGAAGCTTTGGAGATGGTTATCGAAGCTACCAACGGCACCAACGAGAGACTCGTCTATGAAGGTTCCGACATGCTCTATCACCTTATTGTCTTGTTGACGAGCAAAGGATTACGAATCGAAGACCTGGCACAGGAACTCGTAGTACGCCACGATCCCAACTGGAAAAAACATTAACCTATAATAACTAACAACATGATAGCAAAATACGAGCAAGTAAAGATTTGTCAGGACGAACGCACCATCCTCTCCGACATAAGTCTGGAAATCGTCGAAGGACAGTTCATATACATTCTTGGCGAAGTGGGATGCGGAAAGACGTCTCTGCTTAAGACCATCTATGGCGAATTACCTATTGCAGAAGGAGAAGCATCCGTACTGGGTTACGACATGACGGCAATGAGAACGCGACAACTGCCTAAGTTGCGCCGTCAGCTCGGCATCGTCTTCCAAGACTTCCAATTGCTTAGAGACCGCACCGTGGACGAAAACCTCGACTTCGTATTGCGTGCTACAGGATGGAAGAAGAAAATAGACAGAGAGCGTCGAATCATTGAAGTGCTTGAGGAGGTGGGGCTGCCTGATAAAACGCGTCACATGCCTTACGAACTCTCTGGAGGCGAACAGCAACGTGTGTGCATTGCGAGAGCTTTGCTTAATAAGCCTAAGCTGTTATTGGCCGACGAACCTACAGCAAACCTTGACATCGAAAACGGAACCCGAGTTATGGAACTCCTCAACAACATCCGTCAGCAAGGCACATCTGTAGTAATGACAACCCACAACGAGCAATGGGTCAAGGCTTTCCCAGGCATCATCTGGCGCTGTCGCGAAGGAAAAATCTTCATAGAATAAAACACAAGGTAAAAAGATTAGAATATGAAAGTAATGAAGTTTGGCGGTACCAGCGTAGGTTCGCCGCAACGCATGAAGGAGGTTGCAAAGATTTTCTCTCCACAAGAGGGAGAACAAACCTTTGTCGTGCTTTCTGCCATGAGTGGAACTACCAATAGTTTGGTGGAAATCTCCGATTATCTGTATAAGAACAATGCTGAAGGAGCAAGTTCCGTCATCGACAAGTTGGAACAGAAGTACATGCAGCATGTAACTGAACTCTATGAGACTGAGGAGTTCCAAACCAAGGCCTCCGAGTTCCTGCAAAAGGAGTTCATGTATTTGCGTTCGTTCCTAAAGGAAAATAACTTCTCTGCAACAGAAGAGAAAATCATTCTGGCTCAAGGTGAAATCATGAGCACAAACATGGTCACCTTCCATCTTCTGGAACAGGGAAAGAAAGCCACCCTACTCTCAGCACTCGACCTCATTCGCACTGACGAGAATGGCGAGCCTGACCTGAATTTCATTCGCGAGGCTACAGTCAAGCGTCTGCGCGAATATCCAAACTTCGACATTTATATCACGCAAGGATTCATTTGTCGCAATGTCAGAGGTGAAATCGACAACCTGCAACGAGGAGGAAGTGACTATACGGCTTGCCTCATTGGCGCCGCCTTGCAAACAGATGAGATTCAGATTTGGACCGACATCGACGGTATGCACAACAACGACCCACGAGTAGTGGACCACACCGAACCCGTGCGTCAGCTCTACTTCGAGGAAGCCGCCGAGTTGGCATATTTTGGTGCGAAGATTCTCCACCCCACCTGCATTCAACCTGCCAAGTTTGCAGGTGTTCCCGTGAGATTGCTCAACACGATGGACCCTTCTGCCCCAGGCACTCTCATCAACAACGAGATACAACGCGGTACCATTAAAGCCGTTGCGGCTAAAGACAATATCACTTGCATACAGATCCAATCGTCACGAATGCTTCTCGCATACGGTTTCCTGCGTAAAGTCTTCGAGATATTCGAGCAGCACAAGACCAGTATCGATATGATTTGCACCAGTGAGGTTGGTGTAAGTGTCACCATCGACAATCGTTCACGCTTACCCGAAATTGTTGGTGAGTTACGTAAATATGGTACAGTTCAGGTGGACAACGATATGTGCATCGTTTGTGTCGTTGGCGACTTAGCCAGCGGAAACGTAGGCTTCGAGACTCGAGCCTGCATGGCAGTGAAGAAGATTCCTGTGAGAATGATAAGTTATGGAGGTACGAACTACAACATCTCCTTCCTCGTCAAGGCAGAGGATAAGAAACGCACATTACAAGCCCTGAGCGAAACGTTGTTCAATAAATAAAGAAACATGACATTCCCCATAGAGAAGTTCGAGCATCTTCGCACGCCGTTCTATTATTACGACACCCAATTGCTCGACCAAACACTGCAAGCCATTCAGGCTGAGTTGCTACCCAACTATCACGTACACTATGCCGTAAAGGCTTGCACCCATCCCACTGTCCTAAAGCACATCAAACAGGCGGGGTTGGGAACAGACTGTGTGAGTGGAGGTGAGATTCAGGCAAGTATTGATGCAGGTTTCCCTGCCGACAAGATTGTCTTTGCCGGTGTAGGAAAGAGCGATTGGGAGATAGAATTAGCCCTCAAGCACGGCATCTTCTGTTTCAATGTTGAAAGTATTCCTGAACTGGAAGTTATCAATCAACTGGCAGGAGAACAAGGAAAGGTGGCTCGCGTAGCCTTCCGTATCAATCCTAATGTAGGAGCCCACACCCACGAATACACCACAACAGGACTATCTGAAAACAAGTTTGGCATCGCGATGGAACACATGGTGGATACCATTCAGCAATGCCAGCAAATGCCTAATGTCGAGTGCATAGGACTGCACTTCCACATTGGCAGTCAGATATTGGAAATGGATGATTTCTATACCCTCTGCCTGCGCATCAACGAGTTGCAAGAGGAACTCGAATGTTTTGGCATCGTGCTTCCACACATCAACGTTGGCGGTGGATTAGGTATAGATTACGATGAGCCTAACCAGCATCCAATTACCGATTTCAAGGCTTACTTTGCCACATTCCACCGTTATCTGCAATTGCGAAAAGGCCAACAACTGCATTTCGAACTGGGACGCGCCATCGTGGGACAATGCGGTAGTCTGATTAGTCGTGTACTCTATGTCAAGCAAGGAGATGTAAAGAAGTTTGCCATCATAGATGCAGGTATGACAGATCTCATTCGTCCAGCCCTTTATGGAGCCTTGCATCAGATTGAGAACCTAAGTAGTCACGAGGGCGAAGAAGCGTACGATGTTGTAGGTCCTATTTGTGAAAGCAGTGATGTGTTTGCCAAGAACTATCGTTTGCCAAAGACAAAACGCGGCGACCTGATAGCCCTTCGCAGTGCAGGAGCTTATGGCCAGATTATGGCGTCGCAATACAATTGTCGTCCTCTGCCTGTGGGATATGCAAGTGAGGAAATATAAGATATGACACAAGACGAAGCCATACTTCTCATTGCTTATTTCTCCATTTGGCTTATAGCAATGTTGCGTAATCGGGAGTATTTGCTCTTTCCCAAGATTATGCAGGAAGCAGGCAACGCGCCTGCGCCTCACGCTGCCTATACCCCCATCTCCATTATCGTCACCACTCACGAACAATGCGATGCGCTGAGGCGTAACCTGCCTATATTGCTGGAACAGGAATATCAGGGCGAGTTCGAAGTGATTGTCGTTGACATGAACAGCACCGACGAAACTCATCAATTTGTTGAACAGATGCAGGACCTTTATCCCCATCTGCGTCTTGTTACCGTGCCGGAGAGTGCTCGCAGTGTGAGTCCGATGCGTCTTGCCCTGACTCTTGGCATGCGTTCTTCGGCAAACGAATGGAATGTGCTTACCACAGCCGAAAGCAGGCCTTCGTCGTCTCGCTGGCTTCAGCATATGGCACAAACATTCGAAGCCGACGACAATATCCAAATTGTACTTGGCCTTACACATCTTACTTCCTTACACGGATGGAGAGGCATGTGTTGTCGATTTATGCAAGCTTGGCAACAAATCATACACACCACATGGGCAAAGCCAAATGGACCTTATCGCTGTCTTGGTACAAATCTGGTTTATCGTCGTTCCCTCTTCTTTTCCCATCGAGGATTTGCCGATCATGCCAATCTGCTTGCTGGTGCTACCGACATCATGGTAAACCAGAATGCTACTGCCGCAAATACGGCACTATGCCTTCATCCTGAGGCTCACATGTTGCAAGAAATCTCCAGCAGCAGACGATATTGGAATCAGGAACGCCTCTTCTTTATGGAGACGCGCCACCATTTCCGTCGCACCTTCTTCTATCGTTTACGCTATTTCCGACACGTAAGCCTCACTTGGTTCTTTACCTTTGCAACAGTAGGCGCAATACTTGTCGAGGTTCTGCTTCAGCACTACATCCTGCTTGCACTCATCGCAGTGTTGTGGCTGGCACACTTATGGCAACGCCACCACCACCTTCGTCAGGCCTTGTGGGCAACACTCACTCCCAAGCTCTCATCCCTGACGATATTCCTATCCCCACTTTTGCTCCACCTCGTGGCAATCTGGGATACACAAGCCTGGTTCCGATGGAGTTTTAGCAAGAAACAAACCTTCCAGAAGAAACCACTGTAGTATTTGACAATTTCACAATTTGACAATTTGACAATTTCACGATTTGACAATTTCATAATGAAAAGGAAGTTAAAAGGGAGTTCTTGCTCCGTTGCTCTACGCAAGCGACCATAGGTCGAGCGAAAGAGGAGTTAAAGAGGAGTTCTTGAATAAATCAAGCGAGCAGAGCTCGAGCGAAAGGGACGAATGTACTTGACTAGTTGCTATCTGCTCAATCCCTATCGTCCGTGAGCGAAGCTCACTAACTCCCAAGGCTGAAAGCCGATAACTCCCAAGGCCGTAAGGCCGATAACTCCAGCGAAGCTAACTCCCAAGTAACATTTGACATTTGACATATAACACATGCAATCACTCCCCTTCATAGCCTGGTGCCTACGCCACCTCAATTATTGGGTCATCACTCTGCTGATGGCTATCGAAAGCAGCTTCATCCCATTCCCCAGTGAAGTTGTCGTTCCCCCTGCCGCCTACCTCGCTGCCAGCGGTTCCCAACTCAACGTCTTTGTTGTAGTTCTCTGTGCCACCATTGGAGCACTTATCGGTGCTATTATCAACTATGCACTTGCCCGCTATCTTGGTCGCCCCATCGTATATCGCTTTGCCAATAGTCGATTTGGACACATGTGCTTAATCGATGAAGAGAAGGTTCGTATGGCTGAAGAGTATTTCGACCGACACGGGGCTCTCGGAACTTTCGTGGGTCGCCTTGTTCCTGCCGTGCGCCAACTCATTAGTATTCCGGCAGGACTTTCCCGCATGTCCATCCCTCGCTTCCTTCTATATACAACCCTTGGTGCAGGACTATGGAACAGCATCCTTGCTGCTATTGGCTATTATCTGGCAAGTGTTGTACCTTACGATCAACTTGATAGCGCAGTAGCCCACTATGCTGTTTACCTCAAGATTGCCATGCTCGTGCTTGGTATTGCCGTTGTGGCCTATCTCATCTACAAGGGGATGAGGAGAAGTGATGAAACGATGAAGTGATGGAGTGAAAAGTGAAGATTGTCGAATAATCTTTTGTTATGAAGAAGTTACTATACATATTAATTCTTAATTCTTCACTCATAATGCTTAATTCGACATTGGCACATGCCGATGTCTGGGACGTCTTATGTTCCGATTCCCTTCGTATCGACACCACACATACAGGACAACTTCGCGCTCAAGTCAACTCTCTCGCCTTCTTCCACAATAATGAATACAGCAGCGACCTTGCTAAAGGCTACACCCTGCCTGGTGCATGGCTTCAGCCGAAGCTCGTTTATACGCCACATCCACAAATCCAGCTCGAGGCAGGAGCCCATCTTCTTCTCTTCAATGGTGCCAATCGCTATCCCAACTATGCCTTCCACGATGTAGCCCGATGGAAGGGACACCAATATCAGCGTGGCATTCACGTTCTTCCCTGGTTCCGAGCACAAGCCGACTTTCGCAATCTGACCCTCGTTCTCGGAGACATCTATGGTGCACAGAACCACCAACTCATTCTTCCGCTTTACAATCCTGAACAGAATCTGTCCACCGATCCTGAAATGGGATTCCAACTCCTGTGGGAACGTCCTTGCCTGCACTTCGACGTGTGGATAAACTGGCAAAGCTACATCTTCAACCTCGACACCCATCAGGAAGCCTTTACCGTAGGACTCAACAACACCATCCGTTGGAATCGTCCAGACACGCAGAAACGCCTTCGCTGGGAGACGCCCATCCAAGTCCTCATCCAGCATCGAGGCGGAGAACTTGATACCACAAACGTTGGCGTACAAACCGTTGCCAATCTTGCACTCGGTGTTCGAGCCACCTATCGCCCGTCCTCCCAAATTTCTAACTCTTCAAATCTCACGCCTCACGCCTCCCCTCTCACTTCCCTTTCAGGCGAAGCCAATCTCCTCTTCTCCTATCAGCAACATGGAACCCTTTGGCCATTCAATACGGGTCTCGCACTTCACACGGCCTTCTCAGCCACACTTTGGGAACGCCTAACCGCCCAAGTCGGTTATGTCGCAATTCCTCGTCGATATGCCAACCTATACGGAATGCCATACTTTAGCACACTCTCCATCCGCTACCACAACCTCACCTTCCGCGGTATGCACACGGCATACGCCACCATCGACTATTCGCATTGCTTCACTCCCGCTTATCGACTTGGTGCGCAATTTACATTATATAGCGCCAATAGTCACGACCTTCACACACTGCCCATCTCCTTCGGCATCTACCTCCGCCTGTGTCCCGACTTCCGCCTGTGGAAGAAGAAGGAATAGATTCCTAATCGGGAAAAGAATATATAAAACAAATCGGGAGTACCACTAAGGTCTCCCGATTCTCATTTTAAGGAGTAACGTCTCCAGCGTCACCACTTCCGCTACCTCCGGAGTTACCGCCGATACCGCTACCACCACTGGTTGCTGCCGAGAGGCCCTGAGCGAGGTTCACCTCCTCCTGCTTCTTGGCCTGTGCCTGCATGATGCGAGTGCCAACGTACTCAAACTCCATGTTGGTGCTCAGCGCCGACTTAACTTCCTCGGCAGGACGGAAAGTCAGGTTTACGCCCTTGATGTTCGATGCGCTGAATTCCTCCACTTCGTCCATGTCAACGCCGTCGCTCTGCAGCGAGACGCCAAACTTGCCGATGCCGTCGACGAGCACGCCATAGCCACCGCGAAGCAGTTCGATGATACACTCCACCATGTCGGTCATC
>JAGCVH010000020.1 GCA_017962495.1 Bacteroidaceae bacterium | reverse complement strand
GACGAGGCATAATCTGCATCAATACCTCTTTCTTATTATCGCAAATCGAGCGCAGGTTCACTGCCAACTGATGGAGTCTCACATTACGCTCACCCTCCACAGGTGTTCCGCCGGTCTTCGACCAATACTCGGCAATGATGTCGGAGTAGGGAATGCCCTTGAATTCTGTGGGGAAGGAGACCCCTTCTAAATCTCCCCGAGGGGAGACTTCCAGAGTTTCAGGTGTCTTAGGTTCTTCACTTTTCATTCTTAATTCTTCATTAGCGCTGGCGCGCTGAGGGGTCCAAAGTTTCTCACTGACAAACTTCGTGTGGTCCTCTGGAACCATGTAGATGCAACGGGCAACGTCCTTCACGGCCTTGTCGGGTTCGAAACCCGTGACCTCCTGCATCAGGCGTTGAGCCTCCTCAGCAGTCATCCCCGCGGGCAGTTCCACGAGCACGTGCGTACCTCTTCTTACACTCTCCTCCACGAGCAGCACCTCGATTCCACGTTTCCTTAGCCCTTCCCCCTTCTCGCTTAACCGCGAGATTATCTCGTCAGTTTTTCCTTTCTCGTCGAAGTCCAGCATCAGGCGATTGAGGGGTTGCAGGGCATCAGCAATAGCCCTGTGATTGCCTCTGAACTCGGCACAATGAGGTGTCCAGACGGGCAATCGGTGTTTCAGTTGTTCGTCGCCTTTTTCAATCTGGCGACAAAGGTCGGCCAAGAAGGGTTCGCGTCTCATCTCTTCCCATTCTTTGCGCGTTGCAGGCACGCAGGGAGCCCCATGCGTTTTGCCAATACAAGTAAAATTGTTTACTAACATTGTAAAATGATTTAGCAAGAAGGAGTTTCAGTTTGTCCGATGGCCATCTGTCTCACGTGAAGACTCCCTTTAGCTTCATCTCACAAGCCGTTCCTTTAACGGCGTTAAATTGTTAAGCCAAATAATTTATAACTTCATACGGAATCTCGAGCGCTCTCGAATCCGAGTACAAAGTTACGATACGCGTTAGGGAGAAAAAAAGAAAGAAAGTCCAAGCGAACTTTCTTTCATCTTACACGGCTGATAGCCAATGCGTTGGAATGTATAAAATAAGATGCAATTTTATGCTTTCATCTTGGCGATGATTTTCTCTATGGAGGCTTTCATCACCTTGTCGGAGAGTTCGATGCTGAGAGCCTGACGAACGGAATGGTCGCGTGAGCCTTCCAGAGCCTCTGCCATAGCCTGGTTGTTGGCTTTTGGTCCGAACACTCTCGCTTCCACCATCGTGTGCAGGATGCTTGCCACCAGATTGCGATTGAAGGTGGTGCCTTTCTGCTTGCCTGTGTCCCTCACGACGGCTCTGACGGCAGGCAGTTTCATCACTCTTGACCACAGCATTCCGTAGTCCTTCAGAGTCCATCCGTCGGCAAGGAAGGGCTTCAGTTTGACCACATATTCGAGGATGTCGCGTACTTCGATGTCGATGGTTTCCTCCGTCTGGGTGTACTTTTCCAGTATGAGTATTGAGGCGTAGACCTCGTAGAGTTCCTCGCGCGACACACGCTTGTAGCAGAGGGCTTCGGCCAGTTTCTGATGCTGTCGCCAATCGCGCAACTTCAGGTTTGGCATTCGCCGGAACCAGTCTTCCAGACGCTCCACTTCGTCCTTCACTGCTCGCCCACTCGTGGCTATGTGCATTTCGAAGTTTACGAACAGCCCGTCTGCGCCTCGTGCGTTGTCTCTCAGGCGTTTCAGTTGTTCCTCCATTTCGTGGAATCGTGGATGGTCGGCCGTCCGCGTGGTGTCCTTCTGCATCTTGTTGACGAGGTTTCGCTGGTGGACGAGAGCAATGGCCAGATTTGGCTCACACTGCAGGTCGGTGGCCTTCTTCAGCAAGTTCAGGATGAGGTCGCGCCAGTGTCCGTCGTCATAGCAAATCGACAAGGCAGGCAAGGCCGTATAGCGCTTCGCCATCTCCAGTATCTGAGGCGCATTCTCCTTCGTAGGCTCCATCCTTGCCAGACGCGGAGCAATGACCTGCAAAGCCCTTTCCTCGGCCGTATAAGGCATTCTGAGCACCTCTGCAAGGGGATTCTCCGGCAAGGCTCTCTTGCGATTGCTAATGGCTACGGGAGCCTCCTGCGCGTGCGGGATTTCCACCAATAGGGTGTGCAGACCGATGGAGCCCGCCACCACTGCATCGCATTGTCCGCAGCTGTCGAGATGGGGCTGGACATCCATGCAACTCGAACTCTTGATGTAGCCGATGTGGCGCGTATAGTCCATGTAGACGGCAATAGCGTTCGCGTCCATCGGGTTGTCGGGTTCGGCCACCAATATCACGGGTGTGCCCTCCTCCGTCTCGTCGATGAACTTCTCTGCCACATCCCTCGCCTCCTCTCGGGACAAGCCTGCTCCAAGCGCGTAAGTGATGCCTGTCACTACAAAGTATACCATAGGCCTCAGTCTTTTTTCAACCCCACAAAGTTACAAAACATTCCTTGACCTGCCAAATATCTCCTCCCACGATTTTGCCACTTTTGCCACTTTTGCCACATGCCACATTAAGCACCTTCAATAGTTTGGCAGAGGAAAAAGGGCAAAATAGGCGAAATCATGAACTCCCCCACCAACATCACTTTTATAAGTTTGAGTGCAAAAATGAGCAAAACGACGCCAAAAATCGGGCAAATGAGAGTATAATTACATACTACTATGTAATATACTATTATTATAATATATTGATTATCAATATATTAACCCCTTTCTACCTGCCTTCTTGTCTCAAAAACCACCTTAATGTGGCATGTGGCATGTGGCATGTGGCTATATTCATGATTTGCGTCGGAAAAGCACGGTTTGCATGATGCTGCGAGTGGCGAGGTAGGCAAGGAAACTGAGCCAAAGGGCGTGATTGCCGAGCTGGGAGGCTTGAAAATGGGGCTGAGACTGCGCAAAATGGTGCAGCAGGAACCAGAGGGAGAAGAAGACGATGGCGCTCATGAGCATGCTCACGAACATGTGCTTGGTGCGCGTCATACCTATGTACACGCCGTCCCAAACAAAGGCAGGAATGGCCACGAACGGGATGGCTACGACCCAGGGCAGATAGGTGCGGGCGGTCTGCAACACGGCCTGCTGGTTGGTCAGCAGCGACAGGAACAGCGAACCGCATGAGGCATAGAGCACGGTGAAGACGAGGGCGAGGCCGAATCCCCACAGAAACAGCTGGCGAACGACACGCAGCAGTCCTGCCCTATCCCTGCGCCCTACATACTCCCCACTTAGCGCCTCTGCTGCATTGGCAAGGCCGTCGGTGAAGTAGGAATAGACGATGAAGAACTGCATCAGCAGGGCATTCCCGTCGAGGTAGAGACTCCCCAGCCTGCTTCCCGCCGTAGTGAAATAGACCGTGACTGCCACGAGGCACAGGGTGCGGAGGAATATTGGGAAATACACGGAGAAAGCAGAGAAGACAGAGGGCACAGCGTGTTTCTCCCCTTGAGTCTGGGAATGTGAATACTCCCCTCCCTCATTGGGAGGGACAAGGGGGTGAGTCCCTCTGTGTTCTCGGTCTCCTCTGTGACCTCTGTGTGCAGCGTATGCAATACCGCTGTACAGCCCCACTACCGTTCCCAGCGCCACGCCTGCGACTCCCAGATGGAGGACGAAGACGAACAGCAGGGTGCAGAGGATGTTCGTCACATTCTGCAGGATGGCCATCCACATGGGCGTGCGCGTGTCCTGCATCCCTATGAACCATCCCGTAAGGCAGTAGCTCGCAAGCATAGCCGGAGCGCCCCAGATGGCCACGCGCAAGTACTCGCTTGCATATTGCGCCAACTCGGGCTCGGGCTTCATCAGCCACATGGAAAAGCGAAGCAGAGGGGTTTGCAGGGCAAGCATGACGGAGGCAATGAGCAATGCCCACATCAGACTGCGCCTGAGGCCTTCGGAAATAAGCCCTAAGTCTTTTGCGCCATAGGCCTGGGAGACGATGCCTGTAGTGCCCATGCGCAGGAAGCCAAAGAGCCAGTAAAGCATGCTGAGAATGGTGGTTCCGATGGCTACAGCACCTATGTACTCCGCCTTGCCCATGTGACCCACAATGGCCATATCCACGAGTCCCAGCAGGGGTACGGTGATGTTCGTCACCACACTGGGGAGTGCCAACTTCAATATCCTAGAATTGAAAATTGATAATTGAAAATCGATAATCTTTCTTTGCATAAGTTACTGTGCAACTGTCAATTATCAACTATCAATTACCAATTCCATTTGTCGGGGCGACCCGACTCGAACGGGCGACCGCCTGGTCCCAAACCAGGAGCGCTACCAACTGCGCTACACCCCGATGCTCCGAAAAGCGAGTGCAAAGGTACGAATAAGCGAGCAAAATACCAAATTTATTTGGATATTTTCGAGCGAAAGTACCTAAAACCGAAGGTTAAAGATAGTGCAAATCGAGCGAAAAACCAAATTTTTATTTGAGTTTTTCAGAGATGCAGCCTATCTTCGACATGCGAAGCAGGTCAAAGGGACAAAAATAAATTAAAAATGAAAAGTGAAAAGTGAAAAATTCATACTTAAGAGGTTGTTTTCCACGATGCAGGCAGATAAAGACGAATAAAAGTAATTCCCCACCCCATTTGTTGGCAAAAAGGCATAAAAAGATGGGCAAAAGAGCGCGGAAACATGAATTTTCCACCGTTTTACCCCTCGTATTATTGCAAAAAATACTATCTTTACGCCTGAAAAAACAAAAAATAAACAGAAATTTGGGATTAGAAATTATAAAATGGCAGTTCGCTTCGTCCCCTTCGGAGGTGGGTGAGGCACTCTAAAATTTTAGGATTATGAAGATGAGACTATTTGCAACCTTGCTCGCCCTCGTAGGGCTGACAGCAAACGTGAGTACTTACGCCGAAGAAATCGAAATCAACGAAACAAACTTCCCCGATCCGGTGTTTCGCGACTTCATCCGGTACAAGATGACCTATCGCAAGAGCAATGGCTCTACGGCCCGTGTTGGTGCCAACGGCTGGGTATCGGACTATGAGCGCAAGCACGTCGAGAACATCAATCTCTATGAGGGGTGCGCAAACGTGAAAGGTATCGAGTACTTCTACCAGAGCGAGAGCGAAAACGGGCTGAAGATAACAATCTCCACATCCGACCTGACGGTACTGAACCTCTCTGGGATGGAGATGACAGAAGTAATAGCGCCGGGCAATAAACTGAAAACACTCAACCTGTCGGACTGCACGAAACTGAAGAAAGTGGACTGTTCGAGTAACGAACTCACCACGCTCAACCTAGCGGGATGCTCGAAACTGGAGGATTTGACCTGCTTTGAGAATAAGTTCGAAACGCTCAACCTGTCTCATGCACGGTACCTCAAGAACGTTGACTGTAGCTTTAATTCCAGACTGGAATGGTTGTTCCTGCCGGACATCATTTCCGCAGACCCTTCCCACAAGATATATCTCAATTGTTCGTACACGGGCATCCACACCCTCGACCTGAGAGGCAACAAGTACAGTTTCATCAACTGCTCCAGCTCACCCGTCAACGGAATCGAAACGACGGGCACCTTCAGTGTGGAGTTTCTCGACTGCAGCTCCACGCAGTTGCGCGCCATCGACATACAATCTCTCCCCAATCCTGAGGTGATAAAAACCCTGTATTTCAATAGTTGCAACTTGACGTCGTTCGACTTTTCCGAGATGACGGGACTGGAACATCTGGCTTGTGACAACAACCAGCTGACCTCGATTGACCTGTCGCACAACGCCAACCTCAAATCTTGCTCATTTTACCTGAACCAGTTGCTTACAATAGACTTGACGGGCACCCAATGCTCGGTCATCAGCAACGGATTGCAACGGATTTCGAATATGGCACTGGCGACACTGTCAGACGGAAAGCCCTACATAAAACTCGGCCGCGCAGGCGTGGCTAGTTCCGTTTCCAATCTCAACATTTGGTATGGGAACGACTATTCCCCAACAAGATTCGACAATCCGGTGATGAATGGTGAATACTTGCTCTTAGACAGGAACGGTCGCACCGATATCAGCAGAGTTTCGTACATGTTCACCGCTACCGGTAATGACAGTGGGGCGTTCATCAATGTCGAAATCACCATAGGCGACAATTATGGCATTGCCATCGACCAAACCAACTTCCCTGACCCGAATTTCCGCAGCTATCTGCTGGATCAACCCTATGGCGCAGACGCCCTCCTGACACAGGAGGAGATAGACGGCATAACCTATCTCGACGATATAGAGGGAAAGGGCATTATCTCGTTGCTGGGCATACAAAACCTGACAGCCCTGACCTCTCTGCATTGCAGCAATAACAATCTTGATAATGACGACGTCGATTGGATAATAAACTACCTGAAGAACCTCAAAGAACTGTGGATCAACAATAACCCGAGCATCACTAGAATCAATGCCAACTGGCTCCCCAACCTGCAAACACTCTACTGCGAAGAATGCAGTCTGGAGACCCTGAACGTGAACGGAAACACCAAACTGCGCAACCTGCTGTGCAGCAACAATCAGTTGACCACCATCGAAGGCCTCGCCACCCTAACCGAATTGCGAAGCCTCGTCTGCGATGGCAACCAGTTCTCCACACTCGATGTCAGCAACTCTCCCATGCTCACGGAACTCAATTGTGGCAACAACAACCTCTCCGCACTCGACGTGACACACAACCCCAGCCTCAAGTATCTGCGAGTGTTCCAAAACCAAATCTCCGCACTCGACCTGACGCAGAACCAGCAGTTGAAGCAACTCCAAATCTACGGCAACCAACTGAAAGCCAGCGCAATGAGCGCGATAGCTAGTGCACTGCCAACGCTGTCCACAACCTACAACATGCGTGCCTTCTACCAGGGCCTCGAAACTGAGGGCAACGAACTGTCACCAGCAATCGTCAACGCCCTGAGAGCAAAGGGTTGGAATCCCCAATATTTCAATGGCACCAGTTGGCAGGACTACGCCGGCAGCACCATTACTTACGGCCTCAAACTGAATGGCACTTCCGTGACCTCGGCTAATTGTGACGACCTGACCGCCATCAACGGCGTAACTGGCTTCTTGGTAAAGTATGACGAACTGGCCAATACGTTGACACTCGTCGACGCCGCCATCACGGGTTCCAATAGTGAGGGTTTGCAGAACGATATCGAAGGACTAACCATCGTGGTCGATGGCAGCAACACCATCAACATCACCGACTTTAACGCCGTAAGACTGAATGCAAATACCACCATCACGGGCTCAGGCTCACTGACGGCGGCTTCTAACAAGAACGGAATCTACATCTATGCCGGTACACTCACAGTCAAGGATGGTGTAACAGTAAGCGGAGGCAGCACCGCCACCACAGCAGGCACAAATGTAGGCTACGGCATTTATGGACGTATGGAAATTGGTTCTCTTGCTCTCGAGGGTAGCAATACGGTGGTGAAGGGACTGGGCAAAACGGCAAGCATCGGCGACCTGAAGTCGCTGACCAGACCCATTGGCACCACAATTAAGGTTACTGACAGCTCTGGCTTAAGACCTCGCGTAGTCAACGGCTATTTCAACGACCATAGTGTCTGCACACTTTCTGGTAGTGTCTACACCCCAGCTACAGACCTAGTCACCATCGCCTGCCCACGGGATGGAATCGAAATCAACACGACCAACTTCCCTGACGAAGTATTACGCAACTACCTAAGTGACAATTCCATCGACAAGGACACGGACGGATGGCTGACAAACGATGAGTTGGAGGACATCACCTCACTCTCGCTTAACAATCAGGGCGTTGGCGACCTCACAGGCGTCACACACCTCTTCGCCTTAGACCGAGTCTATGTCAACGGCAACTCCCTGTCCACAGCCGACTTTACAGGACTGAATGAGTTGCGGAACATCGACATCATGGAAAACAGCCTCACTGAGGACGGAATCGCAAGAATGATCAACAGCCTTCCCCAGGGCGACGGCTCGACTACAACCATACTCATCTATCACGAAGGAAGCGCAAACGAGAACAACTTCAGGCCGACAATGGCATTGACAGAGGCTGCCAACGCGAAGGGATGGCGACTGATGTATCAAACGGCCGACAACCATTTCAAGGAATTTTTGCCTGCCATCGAAATCAACGAAACAAACTTCCCCGACGCGAATTTCCGCAACTATCTGTTGGCTCAAACCTATGGCACAGACGGATTGCTGACCAACAATGAGCTTCAGGCCGTAACCCAAATGGAGCTCTTCCAAAGGGAGATCGAAGACCTCACGGGCATAGAATACTTCACCGAACTAACATGGCTAAGCTGCGCATATAACGAACTCACAGAACTCGACCTGACGAAGAACACGAAGCTGGAGGTTCTCTTCTGCAACAATAACCAACTCACATCGCTCACAATCGGAAACGACAATTCGTTGCGTATCATCTACTGCCACAACAACCAACTGAACGAGACGGCCATGCAGAATCTGGCCAGAAGTCTACCCAACTGGTCCGGACAGACCCAACGCGGCGGATTATATGTTATCAGAAAGGACTCATCGGAGGGCAACTCCATCTCCAGAGATCTGGTGGCTTATCTGAAGGACAGCAAGAACTGGACGTGCTACTATACCACCGACTACGCGGACTGGTTTGAGATTAAGACATTCGTTGAGGGCGACGTGAACGACGACGGAACAGTAACCATCGCAGACGTCACAGCACTCGTCAACATCATCCTCGGCAAGAACGAAGCTCCCGCCAGTGGTGTGGCAGACGTCAATGACGACGGCAACACAACCATTGCCGACGTCACAGCACTTGTGAATATTATTCTGGGAAAGGATTAGGTGTCCTGCGGCCTAATGAGAATAACGAATGAAAGTAACTTTGGGTTTAGGCCTGAAGTTACTTTCTTCTTTTTCATACGACATCGATGAGCGAAGGCTGTCAGCGAAACTCAAAAAGGACTCAACATCATAAGTAAGTGGGCAAAATCGTCATCATATTCGCACTTTTTGGAAGAATGAGGAACATCATAATGAAAAAATGTATAAATTTGTCGCAAATATAGTCTAATTTTCACTTAAAAGTAGTACTATGCGAACCTTAAAGACTTACTTGACAGCACTAACTCTACTCATATCGCTGCACATTGCCGCTCAACCAGGCACTTGGGACAAGGAAAAATACCCCGACCTGCCCTCTCCTACTCCACAAAACATCAACATGAAGGCTTATCGGGCCATGAAGGCTCGCATCATGCAACAGGCAGAAGAAGGCAAAAAGCGTCCCGACCACCTCAACAATGCCCTGAACCCCTCGTTTCCGCCCATCATCAACCAGAGCGGAGGTTCGTGTGGTGCGGCTTCGAGCATCTACTACCAATTTACCAACCAAATCAATACGGCTCGCTTCACTGCCGCCGACTCCGACGAGAGACGCTATGCTACCCACTTTGCGTGGATGCTAAACACGAACGGACCAAGCGGAACGGGTTACGACCGATTGGGAAAGAACGTGGGAATGCCTAGCTGTGCAGTCTATGGAGGCACTACCTATAGCCGCATCTACGGGCGTTCGGCACAGGACGACCAAGACGACGACTGCGGATGGATGCAGGGCTACGACAGTTGGTTCTCGACTATGCACAACCGCATTCTCTCGGGCAATAGTTTCCCTTACAACTGTGGCACTGAGGAGGGTCGCGAATTGGTGAAGAACTACCTCTGGAACCGCTGTGGCGACGACTCTTATGCCTCAGGCGGCATCTGCGGAATTGGCGTAGCGGCAGGACCTTTCGAGGGTAACATTCCCAAGACAACTACCAACGACGCCATCGGACTGACAGGCAAGAAATATGTGACCGACTGGAACGAGACCTACAACCACGCTATGACCATCGTGGGCTATGACGACCGCGTAGAGTTTGACCTCGACGGAAACGGCATCATAGGCGAAGCCAAGAACTCCGACGGCGACAACGAAGTGGGCGCATGGATTATCTGTAACTCATGGGGCGACGGCTATGCCGACAAGGGTTTCATCTACTGTCCCTACGAGCGTTCGAATAGTGTGAAAGGCTGGCCAAAAGAGAATAGCTTCACACCTGGCTACTACGACGTGATGCGCGACTATCGACCCCTGCGAACCCTGAAAGTGACGATGGAGTATAGCCATCGCTCTGAAATGGCGCTCTATGTGGGTGTTGCACAGAATCTCGATGCGACCATGCCTGAGAAATTCACTGCTCTGACCCATTTCGAGTATTGTGGCGACGGAAATCGAGGCGAAACTCAACCTGCACCCGAAATCCCCATGCTCGGGCGTTGGGCAGACGGAGAACTGCATACCGAACCTATGGAATTTGGTTACGACCTGACTGAACTCACTCAGGACTTCGACCTCTCGCAACCACTGAAGTATTTCTTCTGGGTGGAGACACGTTCGTGGGGCATAGGACAAGGAAAAATCTACAATGCCAGCATCATCGACTACACGCTTGACCGCGAAGGCGTGGAGGCTCCTTTCAGCATTGCCGAACCCATAAGCATACTGAGTGCCGGCAACAAGACCACCCTGACGGCAACCGTCTTCGGAGATGCAGTCCCTGCACCACGTAACCTTGCCATCAACGGACAAACGCTAACGTGGGAAGCCCCAACAGGCAGTAGGTACGAACCTGCATCCTATAAAATCTATCAGGATGGCGACCCCATCGACAGCAAACCTGCAAGCACACTCTCGGCTATCATCAATCCTTCAGGCTCTTACACCGTGAGTGCTATCTACAAGGTGGGGGACTACGATGTGGAGAGCAAACCCTCGGCACCAGTGGCTGCACCCATCGAACCCAATGCCGAACGCGAGAACGTAATCGGACGCATCCAACCTGGCACGAAAATCGTGGTTCCTCAATTCATCGAACGCTCACTGGACAACTTCACCCTTGAGTTCTGGCTATGGGCAAACGGCAATTCTCGAGACGACGAATACGGATTCCGCATTAAGGCCGACACCACCACATTCTTCTTCAAAATAACGAAGAACAACTACATCGAAATCGGACAGGACGGAGGTTCGTATAGTCGTGTCACCACCCCCATCAGCCCAGGTGGTTTCCGACACATCGCCATCGTGGTGGAGGGACTCTACACCCGTCTCTATGTCAATGGAATACGCCGACTCAACTGGGCTAACAACTACAACCACATCGGCATTAAAGGTCCTGCACGCATAGTATTTGGCGAGACGGAAGGAACAACCACAAACTATAAGAAAGTCTATGATTCCCCGTGGGATGCTTACATCGATGAGTTCCGTTTCTGGAATCGTGCGCTCTCGATGAACGAAATCAAAGCCGCCTACCAGCAAGACATTGCCAACCCGACATTCTACGACGACCTCGTACATTATTATAAGATGAACACGCGCGGGAAAGGCACTGCCGACGACCCACTCTACCTCGTTGATGCCTGTGGCAACTGCGATGCTGAGGTCGTTGGAGCAAGCGGTTTCTCTCTGGAATCTGCAGCAATCGGAAACGACAAGAACCCACTAACCACAACCACTTCTGCCGACTTCACTTGTGCCAAAGCTGCCGTTGTTGGCAAACCCTTTACGATTACTGACCAAAGTGCCATGAATACGGCACAGCGCACATGGACCTTCACTGGCACAAACGAGCCTACGAAGCAAGGTACAGTCAGTCCGGTCATCATCTTCACGCAAGCAGGCAAGCAAGTCATCAAGCTGCAAACCACCAGCCTCTATGGCGATACTGCCGAGAAGACCGACACCGTGGAAGTTGCTCCTGCAACATTGCCTACAGTAGACTTTACCATACCCGAAGGCGACATCAGTGCCGGACAACACGTGACCTTCATCAACACCTCCACTCCCATCGAGGCAGCTTCCTATGAATGGGAAATCGAGGGTGCAGACATTCCCGTTGTCAAGAGCGTGAACGCAGGTGCGACCTTCTCTGCCAATGGCACTTACGAGATTCGACTCACGGCTATTAATACGGAGGGAAGTGTATCCGTATCAAAGCGCGTCAGCGTGGACGCTGTAGCACCTAAGGCAGCATTCGATATCCAGAACAACATCGTCGTCAAGGGTCAACCCATCAATCTCTTCGACGCTTCAAAGTTTGCTCCGGAAAAGTGGACATGGGACCTCAGCAGCAATCTCGACATCTATCGCTATGACGGCCAGAACAAGAGCGTCACGATTGATGAGCCAGGCATCTACGATGTCACGCTATCTGTCTCCAATGCCAAGGGTTCTGACCAAATCACACGCAAGAAAGCCATAACCATCTGCAATGCCGACGGACAGAAGGGACTCCACTTCGATGGTGTCGACGACCTTGTCGAAGCCGCATCGCCTTTCGGTTCGGAAAGTGTCAAGGCCTTCACGATTGACTGGTGGATGTATCCTGGTCGCATTACTGACAATAGTTTCCACATAGGCGACAACGCCTCCACGATACAACTCTACGTGAAGCCTTCAGGCGAGATCTCCATTGATGTTGACGGCAAGAACGGAGTCAGTCCCGCCGGTACTGTCATCTTCGACGAATGGCACCACTACTGCGTCACCTTCAGGACGGGCAACGCCATCATCTATCGCGACGGAAAGAGAGTTATCAGTGTGCATGTTGGTAATGCCGTTCCTGTTCTCGAGCATTTCACCATTGGCGGAACAGAACACCCCTTCAATGGCATCATTGACGAACTTCGCGTATGGAACAAGACTATCGCAGAAAAGGACCTCCTCGCCATAGCCAACGAACCCGTGAGTGACCCTACCAACGATGAGACCCTGCTCCTCTACTACGACTTCAACCAAAGCACTGGAGACGTGATTGACCGTTCGGCAAACGGCATTACCGGCAAGCGCATCAACTTTGGTCCTGACGGCGATGCATGGGACATCACGCTTGGTATCTTCAACCTCAATCCTCGTGGCACCATGCAAGATGTCACAGCCACCTACCTGAAGAATTACAAACACCCGTTCAAGACGGGTTCAGGTACCGTTAATCCGGCAAACAGCAGTCGTTATCTCAAACTATTGATGAACTCCACCACTTCGCCTTGGAAGCAACTGAACAATGTCAAGAACGGAAACATCCTTACCGAGTGGCATGTGGATGCTGAAAAGAACAACTATCTCACACTCGAGGACACCTATTCGGGATTCGAGGAGAACATCAAAGACTTAATGATATTCCAGACCGTTGAACTCCCCGCTGGACAATACACCTTCACGGCCGATCGGGATGGCGACACCTACTATTACAACTGGCTTACCGATGGCACTTATGTGGCTGCAGCCATTGGTGACCAACTTCCCATCACGGCCAACCTACCCACCGAGGCTCTTGCCTGGTCTCCGCTTTCCGAAAATCAGTCTGTGACCTTCATGCTCGAGGAACCCACCACCGTGAGCCTTGGCCTTATTGCCAACATGAGCGATAAGAAATGTGTGGCTGTCGGGAAGTTCATCCTGCAGTACAAACAACTCATCTATGGTGAAGGCACTGAACCTGATGCCATCTGCACGCCATCGTTCTCTGCCGAACCTTCATTAGACGTCAGTGGTGGACTCGGATGCATCAATATCCGCGTGAATAAGCCTCAACGCGTAGTTGTCGCAGACCTTTCAGGCAAGACCGTATTTGCCGATTGGCTTGAATCCTCTGCACGCATCCCTGCCCATCGAGGCATCTACATCGTGAACCGCACTAAGGTGCTTGTACGATGAAGTGTTTGCTATGTGCGTTTGTCAGTGCCATAAGTCTGTCGGCACAGGCTTTCACCATCACGGACTCCATGCAGTGGAAGGCATACGACGACTTCAATGCCGCACTGCTGGACAAGTCACGATACATCTATAAGAGCGATACAAGGCAGTTGGAAGCCGACCACCGCGGTAACGGAATGCGTGACAACGACACGTCGGGTTGTGCGGCCGCTATCTGGTGTCAGGCCATCTATTACGATATGGTCATCAATGCTTACAAGCGTGCCAAGGCGGAAGGCAATAAGGCGCTCACGAGAAAGTATAAGAAACTTCACGACAAGATCTACGAGGGCGAGAAGGCACATTATGTAAACTTCAATTTCCACGATTCCAACACCAACAACGGATGGTTCGTCTATGACGATATCATGTGGTGGACGTGTGCTCTCGCACGTGCCTATCAAACTTTTGGCAAAGCGGAATATCTTGTTCATTCCGAGAAGAGCTTTTGTCGCGTATGGTACGGAAGTGAGACAGTAGGCGATGATGGTTCTTATGCCGACCCTGCCCGTTTCGGAAGCATTGCGGGTGGTGGCATGTTCTGGGAATGGCAACCTATTGCTCATGCTCGTCCTCACCATGCTGGAGATTTCCGTTCTGCCTGTATCAACTTCCCTACCGTGATTGCCGCTTGCCTGCTGCACCAGTTTGTTCCAGAAGGGCGTACAGAGCCCAAGGCACTCCGTCCCTCCTTTCAAACCAAGGAATGGTATCTAAAGAAAGCCATTGAAGTCTATGACTGGGCAAGCAAGACACTGGTTCCAGAGGGTGGACGTGTTGCCGACGGGATACATGGTGGTAATGCTGAGTATTCCGACCACCTCTATAACCAAGCCACCTACATAGGTGCCAGTTGTCTGTTATACAAGCTCACGGGTGAGAACCGATATAGGGAAAACGCCCTGAATGCCACCAGATATGTGTTCGACAATATGGTCAATTCCACAGACGAACGCATACTCAACTATGAAAACGGCTATGAGCAGGGCATATATGCCGCTATCATTGCCCAATACTTCCCTATGGTGGTGTATGATTTGAAGGAAAAGACATATCTGAGGTATATACAACGCAACATGCAGATGGCATGGGAAAACCGTGACCCGCAACGCGGCCTTCAATCTGGCAACTTCTTGTTGAAGACAGGAAACACGGATGTTGTAGAGAGTTATGGTGGCAGTGCCCTACCCGCCCTCATGCTCATGTTTCCCGCCCATACAATGGAACGAGAATGAATGGTTGCTGGAAGACGCTTGCAATCAACCTCGTTTTACAACGAATTTAATATACGCGTAGCATGTGACCTGCTTGAGGCATATAGTCAGCAGGCAAGCTATTGAGTTTGTACAGGCTTGCAACCTTCATGCCATATCGCTGGGCAATGTCGTACATCGATTCGCCTTCCTGCACGATATGAGGAATACCCTTAAAGGATTTATCAGCCTTTGAACGCTTCTTCTGTAGGAAAAGGACATCGCCTGCCTGTGGCACATACTTCTTGGGAAGTTCATTATATTTACGAAGTTTGCGCTCTGAAATGCCCGTCATCATAGACAGAGTTGGAAGGTTGTCGCCCGGTTGCACCACAAGGTAATAATTCTTGTTGCAGGCATAGACGGGGTGTGTGGCATAGAAGGCCTGTTCTGCCAGTTCGCGGGTTGTGGGTTGTGCTGTAGCGGACGTACCAACTGTCTGATAATAATGCCGGTTATGCGAATCGTACTGATGCAAGCCGTAGTTCTCGATAATGGTTATCAGTTGCTGGGCATACGTAGGACTGGTGGCATAGCCGCATTGTTTCAGGCCATTTGCCCATCCCTTATAGTCCGTGATATTAAGTTTGAAGAGACTGGCATAACGAGGTTTCAACAGGAACTGAGAATGGTCTTCGTAACTCTCCGCTACATTATTATATTTACGGAATCGGTCGTCTGGCCGGTCGTCACTCTTTATCACATATGGCCCAGTCCATCCCGTTCCGACCTTGATGCCAAAGTGGTTGTTGGCCTTTAAAGCGAGTTCGCTTCGTCCTGCCGCACTCTCCAGCAATCCTTGAGCAAGCGTAATGCTGGCAGGAATGCGATGACGCATCATCTGGTCCTGAGCCATACCACGATACTTCTCGATATATTCCCAATAGGCCTGATTAGGACGCTGGGCATACATATGAAGGGTGAAGAATGAAGACTGAAGGATGAAGAGGAGTAATAGGATGCGTTTCATGCCATAATCGTTTGTTTCCCAGTGCAAAGATAGTAATTTTTAATTTTTAATTTTTAATTTTT
>JAGCVH010000019.1 GCA_017962495.1 Bacteroidaceae bacterium | reverse complement strand
GTAGGTAGCCGCCGTTTTTCAAAAGAGAGAACCCTCTGGTCTTTCGGGACCGGAGGGTTTTCTGCGTTTAAGTCAGGCCCCCTCCCTTTCCTCCCCGTAGGGAGGAGTATTTTTTTCATTTTGACCCTTTTGCTCCTTTTCGCTACGCAAGCGAACAAGTTCGAGCGCAAAAATTGCATTTATTTTAGTGTCTAAGCATGGCTCTCCCCATCGGGAAAGCGGGGAGAGGGGGCTCAATTTCTTCGATGAAATGGGCGTTTTTTGATAAATTGAGGAGAATTGAGATAATGACTGCAACTTAAAATAGGGAAAAGTCATAGCAATATTTTGTTGTCGGAAATTGGACAATTGGACATTTGGACATTGGACATCTTGTACTTTCGAATGATAATAAAATGGATTGGGAATTGTAAGTTATTCAATTGATTATTTTAAAAATTATAAAATATTTATTTATATTATATATTATAATTTATTATAATATATAATATCTTTTTCGTTTCAAGTTCTATGCTTCAGAAATGCAAAAACATTAAATGTCCAATGTCCAAATGTCCAATTGTCCAATTTTTGCATTCTGAAGCAAATAAAAGGGAGAGGCTCACGGCTCTCCCAATTCATCGAAAATCAGCTTTACCTCGGCAGGTGTGAAAGTACGTCTGCCTAGTTGGAGCAGAGGGGAAAGGCGGGGATTGATACTGAACCATTGGCGTAACCTCCTCCACGCCCCACGAGCCGTATAGTTCGGTAAGTATGCCTGCGCCAATTCCATCCGTCCGTAAACTTTTACTTTTACCATTTCATTAGTGTGTTAGAGGGTTGCATTTCTCTTATTTTTGTTATCTTAAGATAACAAAGTTACTAATTTTTCTGCACATTTCAAAGTTTTTTCATAATTAAGTTGCCATAAGTTGCCATAAGTTACCCAGCGTTAAAGCTTTTTCGTATTTTTGTAACAGCGAAGGCAAAGTCATGCGAGATTAGGTTCAAAGCAATGCGAACAAGTATACAATGGGCATCGAACAAGTATATGTGGAGGCTCATTCCCCTGACAAAGAGAGCATAAAGGATATTGTGGAAAATAATGATAAAATAATGTGTAATATTGAAAATAAATGTGTACATTTGTAGCGAATAGTAAGAAAATAACCTTAAAGTCGTTCTCAATAGCTCGGCACCTCTTAGGTAAAATCTTAATAACCGATGAACACTAAACATTTAAAAATATGAAACACCTTAAAAAACTATTACTTATGCTCTGCCTCATTATGGCAGGAGTGCAGAGTGCGTGGGCTGTGGTTGAAGTCTATGCTCGAGTGAACACGCATTATAATACGATGTATCTTTGCTACGACGATCAGCGCCTCGCGAACATGACCGCTGATGAAGTTTCCTTATTGGTGGATAATGGTACTCCAGAGTGGTTCAGCAATCCCGACGTACTTTCTATACTTTTCCATGTTCGGGAAATAGAGTTCATGTCCGAGTTTAAAAACGCTCCCATCACCAGCACCCACAATTGGTTTAGAGGGATGCCCCTGCTGACGACCCTTGTTAATCTTCAATACTTTCCCACAAGTGTCACTGACATGAGCAATATGTTTGAAGGCTGCAAAGCTCTCACTAACCTCGATTTGAGTGGTTTGAACGTTGCCAATGTCACCAACATGAGTGAGATGTTCTCTGGATGCTATGCCCTTACCAGCCTCAACCTGAGCGGATGGAACACAGCCAATCTTATTAACATGAGCGATATGTTTCACGGTTGCTCAGCCCTCGCCTCCCTCAACGTGAGTGGCTGGACCAACACCAGGTTCACCAACATGAGTAACATATTCGATGGTTGCTCCGCTCTCACTAGCATTGACCTGACGAACTTCAACACCTCGGCTGCCACCAACATGAGTGGTATGTTCTCAGGTTGCTCCAAACTTACCAGCCTCAACCTGAGTTCGTTCAACACCTCGGCTGCCACCAACATGAGTGGTATGTTCTCAGGTTGCTCCAAACTTACCAACCTCAACCTGAGTTCGTTCAACACCTCGAACGTCACCAACATGAGTGGTCTGTTCGACAACTGTGTTGCCCTTGGCTTCCTCGGTCTGGGTAGCTTCAATACTTCCAACGTTACCAACATGAGTGGTATGTTCCGAGGATGCAGCAACCTGGGGAACATTACCTATGGTAACAACTGGAACACCAGCAATGTAACCGACATGAGCAGCTTGTTTGAAAATTGCACTAACGTTACCAGTATCAACCTGAGCAAGTATAATACCACCAACGTTACCAATATGAGCAGCATGTTCAAGGGATGCAGCAATCTGACGGGTTTCGTTTATAGTGGTACAATAAATACTGGCCATGTAACAAATATGAGTTACATGTTCGATGGATGCTCTGCACTTTCCAACATTTCCAACCTTGGACTGAGCAGTTGGAATGTCTCTAACGTCACTGATATGAGTGGCATATTCCACGGATGCTCCTCACTTACCACTCTCGTCCTGAACTGGTACACCTCCAATGTCACCAGCATGGACGGTATGTTCTCTGGATGCAGTAACCTGTCGAGCATTTCGTTCGGCGGTGGCTGGAACACCAGTAACGTCACCTCTATGGACTCAATGTTCAATGGATGTTCTACCATAAGTTCTCTCAACCTGAGTTCGTTCAATACTGCCAACGTTACGGGCATGAGCGCAATGTTCAAAAACTGCTCAGCCTTAACCACCCTCAACCTGACGGGCTTCGACACCTCTGCTGCTACCGGCATGAATAGTATGTTTAGCGGCTGTTCCAGCCTTTCCACTATCAATGGCATCAGCAGTTGGAATACCTCCAACGTCACCTCTATGGGCTACATGTTCAGTGGCTGCTCCGCCCTCACCAGTCTCAACCTGAGTAGTTGGAATACCAACAGCGTCACCGACCTGAGCGGTATGTTCTCGCTCTGCAACCATCTGGCCACCATCACCGGCATCAGCAAGTGGAAAACTCCTAGCCTTGGGAACAACAATGGTAAGCTGGAAAACATGTTCAAGAACTGCTCCGCTCTCACCGACCTCGACCTGTCAGGCTGGCAAACCAGTGGAGTCTGGAATATGAGTTATATGTTCAGTGGCTGCTCCAACCTCGTTACCCTCACCTTAGGCGGTTGGGACACCTCTGGAGCTGGCGAAATGGAGGGAATGTTCGAAAGCTGCAGTCGCCTTACCACCATATATGTGGGTAGCGGATGGACTGTAGATCGCGTTTCTGTCTATAATACTATTTTCGGCAACTGCACCTCTCTGGTGGGCGGAAACGGCACAAGATGGAGTAGTTCGAACGTCGATAAGACCTATGCCCGTATCGATGCTTCAGGCACCCCTGGCTATCTTACTGAGAAATCCGACGAATCCTATGCCGTATACACCTCTGGAAATACCACGCTGACGTTCTACTGCGATACGCAACGCAGCTCGCGTTCAGGCACGAGCTACGATTTGCCTACGGGCAGCAACTCTCCCGGGTGGGTAAGCTCTGTGTCTAGTGCCGTCACCAGCGTAGTTTTCGATGCCTCGTTTGCCAACGCTCGGTCCAAAAGCACCTACCGCTGGTTCCGCGATATGGGTAGCCTGACAACTATCAGCGGCATCGAGAACCTTAACACCAGTCAGGTAACGATGATGTCTGAGATGTTCTACGGATGTACCCAGTTGGGAAACCTCGACCTGACAGGCTTTAATACTAGTAACGTAACTGCCATGAGCGACATGTTCCGCAACTGCTCTGCTCTCACTATTCTCGACCTGACGAACTGGAACACCAAAAAGGTATCAAACATGAGCAATATGTTCCGCGAATGTTCCATCTTGGAAGTCATCTATGCCGGTGGCAATTGGAGCACCCAAGCCGTCACCAATTCCAGCAATATGTTTACTAACTGCACACAACTGGTGGGTGGCAATGGCACACTCTACGATGCGTCTCATGTTGATGCGTCATACGCATGTATCGACAGCCCAGCTTCGCCTGGTTACCTGAGAGACCATTCGCAGGAGCATAATATGAACTTGGTGTTGATAGCTGGGGTATGCGACAAGGGAATTGAAGTGTGGAAGGGTAACACACAAGTGGCTTCCATCTCCCAAGAGGGGGGCACATTATGGCAAACAATAAATAATGCGACAAGTCTGCAACTTCGTGTCCCCAACACCTATCTTGATAAGATTATCGTTAATGGCACTGATGTGACTACAGCCTTGCCTGGCACCACACCGGACGACCCCAACTATGAAGGATACACGTTCTATACCATGACAAATTTATCGGATGTGATGGTCATCGAAGTTCAGTACAACGTCAATGTTCCTGTGCCTCTCGTTACCTCCTCGATTCACTTTGAAAAATACAATGGTACAGGTAGCCTGGGGCGCTCGAAAATATGGTTCGAAGATGGCTCCTTCGACACAGCATTAGGTGGTTTCTCAACTTTAAGTTTTGGTGAAAAGAAAGTTATTTCTAAGATAGAGGTCGTAATGGTTCCTGACAATGACAATTTTAGCTCTGCTCAACAGAGCAACACCTTGGGTACACTCGTGAATAACGGCGACGGAACGTACACCTATACCATCCTTGGTGAGGACCTGACAAGTTCTATCATACCATTATATTTCCCAACATCTGATTATGGGCCGGTAAAGACTTTGGTTCGTTCAAAGGACAACATCAAGCTCGGATACTATTTTGGTGAATATGACAGTATGGAAGCATGCCTCTTAGACATGTTTGACCAGTCCGAATCATCGCTTTTGAATGCAGATGCCACCATCATGCACTATGGCAACCGCACCGAACCTGGCAGAGCTGGAAACTATTCCGTGGGCGTCATCTTCGTACAGGTAGCACAGGGTGCCAACTTCCGCCTTGTCGAAGACGGTGTTGTGCAGACTGATTACGTATGGCACAATGCTGGAGACTTGCTGACGGAACTTAACAGTAAACTTATAGGCATTCAACAAGCATACCGATGCCCAGTTAGCGGCTACTGCTATCTGTTGAAGAATGCAGCAACAGACTCTTACATCATTGTTGACAACGGCAGTGGATCAATCGAATCGCCTTGGCAAGTTCTGCAGACAGTGCGTGTGGTTGGCGACGGTTTGCTGAGCCTGCGCGATAGCGAAGGAGCCGAGGTAGCCTCTGTCGGTGCAGGAGAGCCCACATCTGTCAGCTGGACTAAGGGCGACGCTCTGACGCTGGTTGTTACAATGCCAGAGGGTGCAGACCTGAACAATTATGAAGCAACTCTCGTCATCGACGGCGCATACACCGAGTTGCAGAAGCAGAACACCAGCGGCACGCTGTCGTTTGCCGCATTCGACATGGGAGACATGACCTCTGCACACGACATTATCCTCATAACCCGACAGACGGGAGGCTTTGCTCTTCCCGAAATCATAGAGTTTGCCGATGCTGCAGTGAAGACCATTTGCTTGGATGCAGGATGGGACACCGATGGCGATGGGGAAATCTCGAAGGAAGAAGCCGCTGCGGTTACGACGCTTCTGAAAAACGGTGCTTCGGTGTTCAAGAGCAAAACGGCGTTGACTTCGTTCGACGAGTTCCAGTATTTTACGGGCTTGACGAAGGTGGAAGATGAAACATTCCTCAGCTGCGGCATCAGGAGTATCGTTCTTCCCCCCACAATAAAAACGATAGGAGTAAACGCATTCATGTCCTCCAAATTACAGCATATCGACATACCCGAAGGAGTCACCACCATTGGCAATAATGCCTTCTATTCAAGTCTGAATCTTGAAACCATCAGTTTGCCGAGAAGCCTGACTACAATTGGGAATAATATATTGGGCTATACGGCGATACGACATCTCTTCATACCAGAGAATTTGGTAACCATACCTATCCAGAATAGTCAGTTCATAGGGTGCTATAAACTGAGTAGCGTTGTTGTGGATACGAAAAATACGAGGTATAATTCGCGTGACAATTGCTCGGCTGTCCTTTTAGGGAATGCTCTTTACTATGGGTGTAAGAGTACGGTTATTCCCGAAGGGGTTACCTCCATTCAAAATAATGCATTCTCATGCGTAGGCCTTAAGAATCTGGTGATTCCGGCGTCGGTGGCAAGTATTGGTTCAGGTGCCTTAAAGCAGAACAACCTGGATACGTTGGTAATGAAACGCGAGACGCCATTTGCGTTCAATCTAGACAGGTTTACGGCAGACAGCATTGCCAACTGCGTGCTTATCGTTCCCTACGGCAAGAAGACGGCCTATGCGAATTATGGCTGGAAGTCGATTGCCGACGGAGGTTACTTCAAGAGTGTTGTTGAGGAAGAGAAAGAGATAGAAATAGTGACTCTGCCCGACAATATCGATTTTGCCGATGCCAATGTGAAGGCCATCTGCGTAGGTGCAGGTTGGGATACCGACGGCGACGGGGAAATCTCGAAGGTAGAGGCAGCAGCAGTGACAACGCTGAAGAAGAACGGCCAATCGGTGTTCTTCATGAACAGAACGATTACCCATTTCGACGAGTTCCAGTACTTCACCGGCTTGACGGAGATTGAGAGGTCTGCATTCTATAATACTACTCTCCAGAGCATTGTCCTGCCGCCCAATATCACATCCATAGGGACTGGTGCATTCAATACGAATCAGATTCGAAGCATCATCATTCCTGAGGGGGTTACATCCCTTGGTGATAATGTCTTCACCGATTGTAGTCAGCTGGAGGAAGTGAAATTGCCTAAGAGCCTGACCACCATTGGGTATGATGCATTTGCGAATACGGCCATCAAGCACATCTTCATTCCTGAAAACGTGACTAGAATCACACCAGGTGCAGGTTCGAATATATTCTATAATTGTCCGAACCTGGCAAGCGTGGCCGTAGATGAAGCCAACCCGATTTACGACTCGCGTGACAACTGTATGGCCATTATTGAGAAGGCGTCATCCGGTGGAAAGTTCCTTTACGGATGTAAGAATTCGCATATCCCCGAAGGCATAACAGAACTCTGGAGTCGTGCATTCCACGCTGCAAACATCACGTCCATAGTCATTCCTGCCTCGGTAAGTACGATCGGGATTGGAGCCTTCTTAGAAAACAACTTAGAGACATTGGAGATGAAACGCGAGACTCCTATTCAATTCAACACGAACATGTTTAGCGATAATATGACGGAAACGGCCAATTGTGTACTTATCGTTCCCAGAGGAAAGAAGACGGCCTATGCCAATGCAGGTTGGAAGTCGATAGCCGACGGAGGTTACTTTAAGGAAGTCGTCGAAGTCGATGACACCGACCGCTTCGATGTGAATCGCGATGGACATATCTCTATTGCCGACGTGACGACACTTGTAAATGTGATTCTCGGTAAACCGATACAATAAATCCTTAGACACATTGGTTGGGACGAGGGCGGGAGTTCCGCTCTCGTCCTTTTTATTCATTTTGTTCCTCTTCGGTATGCAAGCGTTTGCCTCCGTCGCTACGCTCCCCAATGCTAACGCCCAACTTGCATTGCCTATCGTCGCCGAGCGGGCCTTCGTTCCTCGGTCTTAGATAGGATGCATCGAGGTTCCCACTACTTTGGCTACGCTGGACTTACTCTCGCCCGAGAAACATAAATACAGTTCTTTTATTTGTACCTGCTTTGTCTTGATATGGACATTACGGCAAACAAGTTCCCCGTCAGTGTCCAATCTCGACAAAAATCTATGATTTTATTTGTGTTTCTGCTCGCTTATTCGTAACTTTGCAACCCCAAAATGTGAAATAGTAATTAATAAAGTATATATGAACACAACATTCGAGAAGGTTGATGCCGTGAATGGCCTCATTACCATGCAGATTGAGAAGGCAGACTATGCCGAGAACGTAGAAAAAGAACTGAAGAACTTCCGCAAGAAGGCAAATATGCCCGGTTTCCGTCCTGGTCAGGTACCTATGGGACTGATAAAGAAACGCTTTGGCACTGAAGTGAAGGCTGAGGCAGTGGATAAACTTATACGCGAGAAGCTGTACGGATATATCCGTGACGAGAAGCTGAATATCTTGGGCGAACCTCTGCCCAACGAGGAGAAGACTCCGAAGACTGACTTCGAGTTGCAGGACGACTTTACATTTGTCTTCGACGTGGCTCTGGCTCCCGAGTTCGATGCCAAACTGACAGGTAAGGACAAGGTGGACTTCTACACGATAGAGGTTAGCGACGAGATGGTACAGCAGCAAGTGGAGTCGTATGCTGGTCGTAATGGTCAGTACACCAAGGTGGAGAAGTATGAACCCAAAGATATGGTGAAGGGCCTCTTGGCAGAACTTGACGCTGAAGGCAACCCCAAGGATGGCGGTGTGCAGGTGGAAGGTGCCGTGATGCTTCCCGACTATATGAAGAACGACGAGGAGAAGGCAAAGTTCACAGACTGCAAGGTGAACGACGTGCTCGTGTTCAACCCCTCGAGGGCATACAACGATAGCGAGACGGAATTGGCTTCCCTGCTTCGCCTGAAGAAGGAGGAAGTGGGCGAAATGAAGGGCGACTTCAGCTTCCAGGTTGAGGAGATTACCCGCTACCAGCCTGCTCCCGTTGATCAGAACCTGTTCGACCACATCTTTGGTGAGGGTAAAGTGAATAGCGAGGAAGAGTTCCGCAGTCGCATCCGTCAGGCTATGGGCGAGCAGTTCCAGAAGGACAGCGAGTTTAAATTTATGCTTGACCTGCGTAAGCACTTGTTGGAGCGCATTGGTAAGTTGGAGTTCCCCGAAACGATGCTGAAGCGCATCATGCGTCTGAACAATCCCGATAAGGAAGAGAATTTCGTGGAAGAGAACTTCGAGCGCAGCCTCGAGGAGCTGACATGGCAATTGGCTAAGGAACAACTGACTGAGCAGTTCGAGATTAAGCTGACGCAGGAAGATGTGTTGGAGGCCGCCAAGTCCGTGACGAAGATGCAGTTTGCCCAGTATGGCATGATGGAAGTGCCCGAGGAACTGCTGAACCAATATGCTCAGGAGATGCTGAAGAAGAAGGATCAGACGGAAGGTCTCGTTACCCGCGCCATCGAGCAAAAGATAGCTGCCAAGGCTAAGGAGACGGTGAAGCTGAATGAGAAGACCGTGAGTCTGGACGAGTTTAACAAGATGTTTAAGTAAATCCAGACTCCCAACTTGTAATAATTATGGACGATTTCAAGAAATTTGCTACAAAGCACGTAGGCATCAACAGCATGGTGCTGGACGATGTCATCTCGATGCAGAATCAGTATCTGAATCCGTATATCTTGGAGGAAAGACAACTGAACGTAACGCAGATGGATGTGTTCTCTCGCTTGATGATGGACCGCATCATATTCCTCGGTACACAGATTGACGACTACACGGCCAACACCCTGCAGGCTCAGTTGCTGTATCTGGATTCGGTGGATGCAGGCAAGGACATCAATATCTACGTGAACTCACCTGGTGGCAGTGTACATGCAGGTCTGGGTATCTATGACACGATGCAGTTCATCAAGAGCGATGTATCGACTATCTGCACGGGTATGGCTGCCTCTATGGCAGCAGTCCTGCTGGTGGCCGGTAAGGAGGGAAAACGCTTCGCTTTGCCCCATAGCCGTGTGATGATACATCAGCCGATGGGTGGTGCACAAGGTCAGGCCAGCGACATCGAGATTACAGCTCGCGAGATTCAAAAGTTGAAGCAGGAACTCTACTCTATCATTGCCGAGCATAGCCATCAGGCTTATGACAAGGTGTGGGCCGATAGTGACCGCGACTATTGGATGACGGCACAGGAAGCCAAGGAGTATGGTATGATAGACCAGGTGCTGGCGAAGAAGTAAGGCCCCCTCTTACCTCCCTAACAGGAGAGGCGAGAGTGAGGAAATGTAGGACAAAGGATAATAATAAACGTGGCAAAGAGAGTTTGTTCGTTTTGTGGACGAAGCGAAAAGGACGTTCCACTGCTGATAACCGGACTGACGGGATTCATCTGCAACGATTGCGCCCGTGCGGCCTATCGCATCGTGGAAGATAACTTGCGGATGTCTCCGAAGAAAGGGAAGGATTTCGACCTGAAACTGAGCGAGTTGCCCAAGCCCCACGACATCAAGGCCTATCTCGACCAATACGTTATAGGGCAGGATGATGCCAAGCGCTACTTGTCGGTGAGTGTATATAATCACTATAAACGTTTGGCGCAGGAACACGACGATGAGGTGGAGATTGAGAAGTCGAACATCATCATGGTTGGTCCTACAGGTACTGGAAAAACCTTGCTGGCTCGCACGATTGCACGCTTGCTGAAGGTTCCGTTCACGATAGTTGACGCTACTGTGTTCACTGAAGCTGGATATGTGGGAGAAGATGTGGAGAGCATCCTAAGTCGACTCCTGCAAGTGGCTGACGGCGATGTCAGAGCAGCCGAACGAGGTATCGTTTTTATCGATGAAATCGACAAAATTGCACGTAAGAGTGACAACCCCAGCATAACACGAGATGTCTCAGGCGAAGGCGTGCAACAAGGTCTGCTAAAACTGCTCGAAGGCAGCATCGTGAATGTTCCTCCCAAGGGAGGCCGCAAACATCCTGAGCAGGAGTACACACAAGTGGACACACATAATATCCTGTTCATTTGTGGCGGTGCTTTCGATGGTATCGAGAAGAAGATAGCCCAACGCCTGAACACTCACGTAGTGGGATTCAATTCGGTGCAACATACGCGTAACCTGGACAAAGGCAACCTGATGAAGTACGTTATGCCTCAGGACTTGAAGTCGTTTGGCTTGATTCCGGAAATCATAGGTCGTCTGCCAGTGCTTACTTATCTTAATCCTTTGGATCGTGAGACCTTACACCGTATCCTTCTCGAACCCAAGAATTCGCTCATCAAGCAACAGATGAAGTTGTTCGGTATGGACGGCATAAAATTGGAATTCTCCGACGAGGTGCTTGACTACATTGTTGATAAGGCGGTGGAGTACAAACTCGGAGCACGTGGCTTGCGTTCTATCATGGAAACACTGATGATGCAATTACAATACGATGCTCCTTCATCGAAACCCAAGAACAAACGACTTGTTATTACCAAGGAATATGCCAAGAGTCAACTCGAAAACTCCCTTTTGCAAGAATCGGCGGACGTGAGTTGATGGGATTTAATAAAATTTAACATCAGATATTTGCCCCAAAGTTTGATACTTTGGGGCTTTTTTGTAACTTTGAGGGCGTAGAGTTGTAAGTGTTTGGAAAAACTTCAATAAAATTTTGTTTTCCTTTCGCTTTTTTGTAACTTTGTAAAGGAGTAATAGAAAAAACGATAGAATTTGAAGATTCAGAACCTTAGCGATAAGCTGAAGAAGTACTTTGGTTTCGATACCTTTAAGGGTGACCAGGAAGCCATCATCCGCAATGTTCTTGCCGGTAAGGATACGTTTGTACTAATGCCTACGGGAGGCGGTAAGTCGCTTTGTTATCAGTTGCCTGCTTTGCTTATGGAGGGTACGGCAATCGTCATCTCTCCTCTGATAGCCCTGATGAAGAATCAGGTGGATGCAATACGTATGGTGAGTGAAGACGACGGTATAGCACACTTCATCAACTCTTCATTGACTAAGGCCGAGATTGACAAGGCGAAGGAAGACATTCGCACAGGTAGAACAAAACTATTGTATCTGGCTCCCGAAAGCCTTACGAAAGAAGAGAATGTGGACTTCCTGCGTACGGTTAAGATATCGTTCTATGCAGTCGATGAAGCCCATTGTATTTCGGAGTGGGGTCACGATTTCCGTCCTGAATATCGAAAGATACGTCCAATCGTTAGCAATATTGGTGTTGCCCCAATCATTGCTCTTACTGCAACGGCCACAGACAAGGTTAGAGGCGATATCATGAAGAATCTGGGTATGGTGGGCGCAACGGAATTCAAGAGCTCTTTCAACCGTCCCAACCTCTACTACGGCATTCGTGCCAAGACGAAGGATGTGGATAAGGATATTGTTCGTTTCATTCGTCAGCATCCGGGTAAGAGTGGCATCATCTATTGCCTAAGCCGTAAGAAGGTGGAAGACCTGGCGGAGTTCCTGCAGATGAATAAGATTAGTGCCAAGCCCTATCATGCGGGTATGGATGCTCAACAGAGGAGTGAGACGCAGGATGACTTCATCATGGAGCGCATCGATGTGATTGTGGCTACGATAGCCTTTGGAATGGGTATCGACAAGCCCGACGTACGCTTCGTTATTCACTATGATATCCCCAAGAGTCTTGAAGGTTACTATCAGGAGACAGGTCGTGCAGGTCGCGATGGGGGAGAGGGTCTGTGTATCACTTTCTATGCCCGCAAAGACTTGCAGAAATTGGAGAAATTCATGGAAGGCAAGCCTTTGAGTGAGCAAGACATCGGTAAGCAATTGTTGCAAGAGACCGCTGCCTACGCCGAGAGTTCGGTTTGTCGTCGTAAGACATTGCTTCACTATTTTGGCGAAGAATATAAGGAGCAGAACTGTGGTAATTGCGACAACTGTCTGCATCCTCACGAGCGCATAGAGGCCAGCGCCCAGTTGCAAAAGGTATTGCGTGTGGTACGTGACACGAAGGAGAACTTTAAGATAAACCATCTTATTGACGTGCTTGTGGGGCGCTCTACCGAGGAGGTACAGGCTCACAAACACAATACCCTCGTTTCGTTTGGCATTGGCAGTGACTTCCCACCTCGTTTCTGGAATGCCGTCATCCGACAAGGTATGCTTGCAGGCTACCTGTATAAGGAAGTAGAGAATTATGGACTTATCAAGATGACTACCAAAGGTGTGCTGTTCATGAAGTCGCCTTCGTCCTTTAGCATCATTGAAGACCATGATTTCACTGAGACTGAAGACGAATTGGTGACAACGGCTGCTTTGGATGAGACCTTGCTCGCAATGCTTAAAGACCTGCGTCGCAGTATAGGTCGACGGATGAACATTGCTCCTTATCTCATATTCCAAGATTCGGCACTTGAAGACATGGCCACAATGTATCCCATAACCGTGGAAGAATTGGTCAATGTGCAAGGCGTGAGCGAAGGAAAAGCAAAACGCTTTGGAAAGGAATTCTGTGAGCTGATAGCAAAGCATTGTGAAGAGAATGAAATAGAACGACCAGATATCGCACGTGTTCGTTCTTCCGCAAAAGACAATAAGTCGAAGGTGAAGGTCACGATAATACAGAAGATAGACCTTAAGGTGATGTTTGAGGACATTGCCAAAGCTTGTAATCTGGAATTCGAGGAACTGCTCAATGAGATAGAAGGCATCGTGTACAGTGGCTTGAAACTAAACATAGATTACTATATCGATGAGGTGATGGACGAAGACCATATGCTGGACATTTATGAGTACTTCGAAGACGCCGATACCGACGACTTAGACGAGGCTTTGGACGAACTCGGTCCTGAGTACACAGAGGAGGAAGTTCGCCTCGTGCGCATCAAATTCTATTCCGAAAAGGCAAATTAATCCTACATTCTACCTAGAAAAGCGTGTTAGAGAAGTATAAAAAGAATTAATTCTTTTTGTATTTCCCTTAGTTTTACTATCTTTGCCGACAAATTCACTAAAAACACCATTAAGATATGGCATCATTCATTGAAGATCGGGTCGTTATGGACGGATTGACTTATGACGACGTGTTATTGGTACCCGCTTATTCCGAAGTACTTCCTCGGACAGTAGATCTCACCACCAAGTTCTCGCGAAATATAGAACTGAAGATTCCCTTTATCTCAGCCGCAATGGATACTGTGACGGAGGCAACGATGGCAATTGCCATTGCACGCGAGGGAGGTATCGGTGTTATTCACAAGAACATGAGTATTGAAGAGCAAGCCCGTCAGGTGGCTATTGTTAAACGTGCCGAGAATGGTATGATTTATGATCCCGTGACTATTCGTCGTGACAAGACGGTGGCCGATGCTCTGAACCTGATGATGGAATATCACATCGGTGGTATTCCCGTAGTGGACAATGACCGAAAACTTGTAGGCATTGTTACGAACCGTGACTTGCGCTTTGAGCAGAACCTGTCTCGCCCCATTGCAGAAGTGATGACAAGCGAGAATTTGGTTACAACGCATCAGAAGACTGACTTGGCTGCAGCCGCCCAGATACTGCAACGTAGTAAGATTGAGAAATTGCCCGTTGTTGACGAGCACAATCGGTTGGTGGGTCTGATAACTTATAAAGACATCACGAAGGCTAAAGACAAACCGATGGCCTGCAAGGACGACAAAGGTCGCCTTAGAGTTGCCGCCGGCGTTGGTGTGACTAATGACACGATGGACCGCATTGCTGCTTTGGTTGAGGCAGGTGCTGATGCTATTGTTATCGATACGGCACATGGACACTCGAAATTCGTGATAGAGAAACTTCGTGAGGCCAAAGAGCGTTTCAAAAATGTAGATATCGTGGTGGGTAACGTGGCAACAGGTGAGGCTGCTCGTATGCTCGTGGAAGCTGGTGCCGATGGCGTAAAGGTTGGTATAGGTCCAGGCAGTATTTGTACTACGCGTGTAGTGGCAGGTGTGGGTGTTCCTCAGTTGTCGGCCGTCTATGACGTGGCGAAGGCTTTGGAAGGAACGGGTGTACCTTTGATTGCCGATGGAGGCTTGCGCTATTCCGGCGACGTTGTGAAAGCTCTTGCGGCAGGTGGTTACAGCGTAATGATTGGTTCGCTGATAGCTGGTACAGAAGAATCTCCCGGCGACACCATCATATATAATGGACGTAAGTTTAAGAGCTATCGTGGAATGGGTTCGCTTGAAGCGATGGAGTGTGGTTCGAAGGACCGTTATTTCCAAGGCAACGTGAAAGATGCAAAGAAACTTGTTCCGGAAGGTATTGCTGGACGAGTTCCTTACAAGGGAACAGTTCAGGAAGTCATATATCAGTTGATGGGTGGGTTGCGTTCTGGTATGGGATATTGTGGTGCTGCCAGCATCAATGACCTGCATCATGCTCGTTTTGTTAGAATCACTAATGCCGGTGTGCTGGAGAGTCATCCCCACGATGTTACTATTACCAGTGAGGCTCCCAACTATAGTCGTCCTCAGTGATATTGACTATCTACATTGATCATAAAATTATTTAAATAATGAAACGTATAGCATTTTTGATTGTCGGTTTATCGTTTCTGTCCTCATTGCAGGCACAGGATAATGACCCCGTGGTGATGAAGATTGCAGGAACTCCGATTACTCGTTCCGAGTTTGAGTACAACTATAATAAGAACAATACGGAGAACGTCATTGACCGAAAGGATTTGGAAGAGTATGTAGAACTCTTTATCAACTATAAGTTAAAGGTAAAAGCAGCCGAAGACGCCAAGATGGATACAACAAGTGCTTTTCTCGATGAGTTCCGTACATATCGCGACCAGCAAATACGTCCCCTGCTTGTGCCGGAAGGTTCCGAAGAAGCAGAAGTGCGTGATTATTACGATGGTATGCTGAAACAGTTGGATGGACACGACTTGCGTCTGCCTGCACATATCTTCTTGCGTGTACCTCAAAAGAGTACAGCCGAGGAGCAAGAAGCAAAGAAAGTTCGCATTGACAGTATCTATCAGGCTTTGCAATCTGGTGGTGATTTTGCCGAACTGGCTAAGAAATGTTCAGAGGACCCCCAGTCGTCTGTTCGTGGAGGTGAACTAACGTGGTTTGGTCCTGGTCAGCTCGTTCCAGAGTTTGAGAAGGTGATGTATCAATTGAAGAAAGGTGAGACATCGGCTCCATTCTTGTCCACCGTTGGATATCATATTGTAAAGTTGGTGGATTGCAAACAATTGGAACCCTACGAGGAACTTAAACCTCAGATACAACAATTCTTAGAGGCTCGTGGGTTGGGTGAGCGTCTTGCGCAGAAAGCCACTGATAGTATTGCTACAGCCAGAGGGATGACTCCCGAACAGCTTTTGGATGCTGAAACAGAACGCTTATGCGCTAAAGATTTGGATTTGAAGTATTTGGTTCAAGAGTATCACGATGGTCTGTTGCTGTATGAAATCAGTAAGTCTCAGATTTGGGATCCTGCGGCATCGGACACGGTAGCTCTTGAGAATTATTTCAAGGAGAATAAGAAACAATATGCGTGGAATACTCCCCACTTTCATGGAATGGTGTATTATGCGAAAGAAAAGGCCGATGTAAAGAAAGTGAAAAAACTCTTGAAGGGTGTGGATGAGGAAAACTGGACCAAGGTGGTTCGCGATGCTTTCAACAAGGATAGTGTTACCGTCAGGATGGAGCAACCTCGCTTATATGAAAAGGGAGAACATGCATTTGTTGATTCTCTCGTCTTTAAAGTGAAAGAAGGGAAGACACGCGAGCGCAAAGGGTATCCTTATGCTGCAATCATTGGTCGCACTTTGAAGAAAGGTCCACAGAAATGGACTGACATTAATAGCCAGGTAGTAACCGACTATCAAGGCGAATGCGAACGGAAGTTCGTGGAGGATTTGCGCCGTCGTTATGCTGTTGAAAAATATCCTGAAGTTCTTGCCACAGTAAATAAGCACTAAACCCAGTTACGATTTACTTTTTATTTGGATGATGAAGCGCATAGTTTTAGCAATCATAACAATTATCTTTCCTCTCACCCCTTTCCTCTCACCTCTATTTGCTCAACAGGTGAATAATACAGTTGACGAAGTTATATGGGTGGTGGGTGATGAGGCTATTTTGAAGAGCGATGTAGAAGGTCTGCGAAACGACCCATCATGGTCACAGATAAAGGGAAACCCTTATTGTGTGATACCTGAGCGTCTGGCTATTCAGAAGCTGTTTCTCCATCAGGCAGTAATAGACAGTATCGAAGTGACTGATGCTCAGGTGAATTCGGATGTTGACAGACGCCTCAATGAGTTGGTTCTTTCGGCAGGAAGCAAGGAGAAGCTGGAGGAGTATACGTCGATGCCTATATCCCAAATTCGTGAGGAGCTGCATGACCGATATAAGGATGAACTAACGGTGAAGATGATGCGTGAAAAACTGACTGAGGATGTTAAAGTCAGTCCAGCGGAAGTGCGTCGTTTTTTTAAGGATATGCCAGAGGATTCCCTTCCTTTGATTCCCACACAGGTAGAGGTGGAGATTCTGGTACAGCACCCCAATATCCCAGAGGAGGAGATAAATCGTGTCAAGGAGGAACTGCGAGGATATGCAGAGCGTGTGGTTTCTGGGAGTATGCCGTTTTCGACACTTGCAATTCTCAATAGTGAAGACCAAGAGACAAAGTTGCAAGGGGGAGAGCTTCCTTATATGAGTAAAAGTGATTTGGATCCTGCCTTTGCCAATGTTGCTTTCAGCCTGACAGACCCAAAGAAAGTTTCGAAGGTTGTTGAGTCAGAGTATGGTTTTCACATTATTCAACTTATTGATAAACGAGGAGATAAAATAAAGGTTCGTCATATTTTGCGCAAACCTGTAGTTGCTCAGAAAGACATAGATGTTGCCTTGTTGCGACTTGACTCCATTGCTGATGACATTCGTAATGAAAAGTTCTCGTTTGAGGATGGTGCTACGCTTATAAGCGATGATAAAGATACCAGAAGCAATCATGGTTTGTTGACTAATCAAAAGCGGAAGTCTGACGGAACTGCGATGCAAACGTCAAAGTTTGAGATGAGAGAACTTGCAAACTTGTCTCCTGAACTTGCTCGTGTGATAGACGGAATGGAGATTGGGGAGATCTCAAAGCCTTTTAAAATGATGGACCGGCAGACAAAGACCGTTTGCGCAATTGCTAAGCTGAAGAGTCGTATCAAGACTCATCGCGCCAGTATTTCCGAGGACTTTCAGGTGTTGCGTGAGATTGTTCTGAACAAGAAAAAGGAAGATCTTATTGACGAATGGATACGAAACAAGCAGAAGAATACATATATTCGCATCCATGAGGATTGGCGTGATTGTGATTTTGAGTATCCTGGATGGGTTAAATGAAGCACTTCAGGTCGATATGGCTATGTCTTTTTGCTCTACTCTCTTTGTCTATGACAATGGGGCCAGTGCGAAAAGGAGGGCGGAAACCTTCGGATTCCCGTGTACACCTCCTGCATGCCGACAAGCTTTATTTTAACCAACGCGTACACCCCACAGCGCAATTCCTGGTGGGGAATGTGCGTTTCGACCATGAGGGCACGTTGATGTATTGTGACAGCGCGCTCTTCTACGAGGCTACAAATTCGTTCGATGCTTTTGGACATGTTAGAATGCGCCAGGGTGATACTCTCTCTCTGGTAGGAGATGTTTTGTATTATGATGGGCTTGATCAAATGGCGCGTGTTCGACACAACGTCGTGTTGAAGCATCGTGAAACAACTCTCTATGCCGATTCTTTAGATTACGACCGCCTCTATGATTTGGGCTATTATTTTGAAGGTGGAAGATTGGTAGACAAAGATAATGAACTGACAAGCGATTGGGGAGAGTATAGTCCGACGACTCGTGAAGCTGTGTTTAATTATAATGTTCGACTTGTGAACCCTCGTCCACCAAAGGATGCTCGTTCTGTTCTTATTAGTGATACACTTCATTACAATTCTCGTACAGGATTGGCTCATGTGCTTGGTCCAAGTAATATAGACAATGGGGGTAACCATATTTATACGGAGGACGGGTTCTATAACACGAATTCAGATGAGTCGTATCTGCTGAATCGCTCCATCTTACAAAATGGATATAAAGCCTTGGTTGGTGATAGCGTTTGCTGGAATGCTAAAGATTCTGTTGGAAAGGCTTTTGGCAATGTCATTTATAAAGACACGTTGAACAAGAACATGTTCATCGGTAATTATGCACTCTATGATGACAAAAATGGATATGCCGAAGCGGCTGACAGCGCAGTACTAATCGATTACTCTCAGCGTGATACGGGTTATGTCCATGCAGATTCTATTTTCCTTAAGACATTTTATATTAATACGGATAGCATGTATCGCATGGTCCATGCTCATCATAGGGTTCGTGCTTATCGTGTGGACTTGCAAGCTGTATGTGACTCGATGGTGTATGACGGACGGGATTCTTGTACGACTATGTACAAAGACCCTATCGTGTGGCAACAAGGGCAACAGCTTTTAGGAGAGGAAATCAAGGCTTGGCGTAACGATTCGACATTGGATAGCGTGTATGTGATTAATCAGGCGCTCTCGGTAGAACGAATCGATTCAGTGCATTATAATCAGGTGGCTAGTAAAGAAATGCACCTGTATTTCAATGGCAAAGACCCTTATCTCTCTGTGGCGGACATGAATGTATATGTCAATTACTTTATTTTTGACGACGATTCCATGATGGTTGGCATGAATAATGCTGAGACGAGTCAAATGAAGGTGTATATGAAAGGCCGTAAGTTGCAGAAAATCTGGATGCCGGAGTCTATCCATACGATGTATCCACCTTTCCAAATCCCCTCTGACAAGTTGTATCTTGAGAATTTCAGTTGGTTCGACTATGTGCGGCCAATAGACAAGGATGACATATTCAACTGGCGTCCCAAGAAAGCTGGAACAGAACTGAAGGAGAGCGTACGCCATGCTGCTCCTAAGCAAAAGTTCTCAGGTAATGAAGATGGAGAGCAAAGTATTATGATTGTGAAATAAGAAACATAGACAAAGGAGAATAAGCTATGGGAATGTTTCAGACACGAGAACCTCGTAAGTATAGAAGGATTAGTATGTACACGAGTGAAAGAAAAGACCGACTCGACAAGATAGTTCGTGACGTTAAACGTGAAATGGGTGAACTCCCTGCCGATGATATTGATCCAGACAGGTTTAAGGGTAAGTTTTCCAAGTTTACTCCACATGCCCATCGTGCCAGTCAGCGTGAACATCGTCTGAGTTGGCCTTTGGCACTGATGATAATACTTGTATTGGCGCTTATCTGGCGTTATATTATTATGGGAAGGTTATAGCCTTAGGCAAGTTATGGCAGACATCATTCATTTGTTGCCCGACTCCGTGGCTAATCAAATAGCAGCAGGTGAGGTCATACAACGCCCTTCTTCTGTTATTAAGGAACTGCTCGAAAATTCAGTCGATGCAGGTGCCCATCGTATTGATGTTGTAGTAGTGGATGCCGGCCGTACTTCTATACAGGTGCTTGATAACGGAAAGGGAATGTCGGAAACTGATGCTCGTTTGGCTTTTGAACGACATGCTACCAGTAAAATATCTCAAGCATCCGACTTATTTAGCCTAACTACGATGGGCTTTCGAGGTGAAGCCTTACCCAGTATTGCTGCGGTGTCACATGTAACTCTTCGAACCCATGCTGCAGACGCAGATTTAGGAACATGTCTCACAATCGAAGGTGGGAGGGTGGTTTCTCAAGAAGTGGATAACTGTCCTGTTGGATGTAATTTCTTGGTTCAGAATCTTTTTTATAATGTTCCTGCCCGTCGGAAGTTCCTAAAGAGCAATCAAACAGAACTCTCAAATATCATTCAGGAGTTTGAGCGCGTGGCTTTAGTGAATCCAAATCTGCATTTTACATTTACGCACAACGATCACTTGATGACAACGTTGTTACCTGAGTCCCATAAACAACGCATAGCAACATTGTTTGGCAAGAAACTTGGGGAGCAATTGCTTAGCGTAGATGTGGATACGACTTTGTGCACGCTACATGGATATGTGGGGAAACCAGAATCGGCACGTAAGAAAGGAGTTCGGCAATTCTTCTTTATCAATGGGCGTTATATGCGTCATCCCTATTTCCACAAGGCGGTGCAAGAGGCCTTTGAAGGTTTGATTCAACCGACCGAACAAGTTCCGTATATTCTTTATATGCAGGTTGACCCATCGTCAATCGATGTAAATATCCATCCAACTAAAACGGAAATAAAGTTTGAAAACGAGCAGGCGATATGGCAGATCCTTATGGCTGCTGTTAAGGAGGCTTTAGGTCGATTTAATGCAGTGCCCATAATTGACTTCGACGTTGATGGACGGCCTAAGAATATTCCTGTATATAACCCATCGTCCTCGAAAAATAATTATACACCAATTCCACGGGTTACTATTGACCATACGTATAACCCCTTTAAGAACACGGAATCAAATCGCAAGGATATACCTGACAATTGGCAGCAATTATATCCTGCACTCAATCCCACAAATGAGGTTGATCCACCAAAACCTCAAGAGAAAGTTGACTTATTTGATGATCAATTGAACTTGTCGGATATTGAGCGAAGCGCCCTCCATTATCAGTATCGTGGTCAGTACATCGTGACAGAGGTACGCTCTGGGTTAATGGTAATTGACCAACATCGCGCGCATACGCGTATATTATATAATAGGTATAAGGCGCAACTCAATGGGCAACCATCCTCTTCTCAAGGATTATTATTCCCAGAACTGATTCAGTTCTCCATGTCAGATGCTCCATTACTAGAAGAAATCCAGGATGAATTACGTGCATTAGGTTTTGAAATGTCTTCGTTAGGAGGTGGCAGCTATTCAGTTCAGGGTATGCCGGCAGGTTTTGAGGGTGTTGACCCGAGGCGACTTTTAGAAGATATAATAGAGACGTTGAAAGTGAGTGGCCAGCATATGGAGAATGAACTTCACCACCGAATGGCTTTGGCTATGGCTCGGGATGCAGCAATACCCGTGGGAGGCGTTTTGACTCAGCAGGAAATGGAAAATCTTGTGGATGAGCTCTTCCAACAAGATGAGCCTAATTACACACCAGACGGCAAGGTTATAGTGGCAATATTCCCTCATGAAACCCTCGAAAAGCTGTTTAAATAACAAAAAATAACAAAAATGTACTATTTTTTGTAAAAAAACGTAAAATCTTTTGGATATATTCAATAATATTTTTGTAACTTTGCGCCGAACATTGTGGGATAAAACCTGCATGTATAAATAACTTAGAAGAGATAACAAGTATTAGTATTAACATTTTTAATCTAAAAATTATGAAAAAGTTAATGATGTTGTTGGCTTTCTGCGGTCTGGCTAGTTTTGCAATGGCTGATACTACAACTGAAAGCTATCCCACTCTGAAGCATCGCTATGTTACTAACGGCTTCTGGGACAATTGGTTCATTGATGCAGGTGTAACTCACCTCTCGTTCTTCTCCAATCAGGAGCACGGAACAAACTACCACAAGAAGAATCCCTTCTGGCCCGGTCGTCGTTCTTGGGGCGGTGAGCTGAGCGTTGGTAAGTGGGCAACTCCCGCATTCGGTATGCGTGTTAAGGTCCAGGGTGGCTGGGGTACTCAAGTAAACTACCAGTCTTGGGACGAACCTTACGTAAAGGGTGGTAATCCTACCTTCTACCAGGTTAACTTCGAATTCCAGCCCATGATTAACCTGACCAACCTGATTGGTGGCTACAAGCCCCGCGTATGGAACATTATTCTTTACGGAGGTGTTGGTGCATTGGTTAACCTCGGTCGCACAGCTGACGAGTATGAGGACGATCCTACCTATTGGTCTCCTCTGGCAACCGTTGGTGTTTTGAACACCTTTAACCTCACCAAGCGTCTGCACTTGAACTTGGACGTTTATGGTAACGTAGGTGACACCAATCTTGATGGCAAAGTTAAGCCCTATGATGGAACTCCTCAGAAGAGTTTCCCCCGTATCTTCGGTACTCGTGACATCCAGGTTGGTATTTCTGCCGGTCTTGGTGTAAACCTGGGCAAGGTAGGATGGGACAACGCTCCTGACATGGATGCTATCTTGGCTAACCACAAGGCTCAGCTCGATGCTCTGAACGCTTCTATCGCTGGTCTTGAGGCTGAGAACGCAGCTCTGAAGAACAAGTTGGCTAACCAGAAGCCCGTTACCAAGGAAGTTGTTAAGACCGTTACTGAGTTCGGTAGCACAAGCGCTTCTGTATTCTTCGACCTGAACAAGTGGAACATCGCTTCTAAGAAGGATTTGGTTAACGTGAAGGAAATTGCTGACTACGCTAAGGAGCATGGTAAGAAGGTTGTTGTTACTGGTTATGCTGATAGCAGAACTGGTAGCGCAGGTTGGAACCAGACTCTGTCTGAGAACCGTGCTAACACCGTTAAGAAGGTCCTGATGGACATGGGTGTTGCTGAAGAGAACATCGAGTGCTCTGGTCAGGGTGGTGTAGACATCCTCTCTCCCTATCCTTACAACCGTCGTGCCGTTGTTACTATGAAGTAATAACTCTCACGAGAACTTTTCGAGACGCATTGCCTTTTGGCAGTGCGTCTCTTTTTTTGTGCCAATACTTTCTCAGGTCATATATTTTGATTAACTTTGCAAACCAATTAAGTTAAATATAGATGGAACCTAAAGAAAAGATTATTTTGACAGGCGATCGCCCAACAGGAAAACTGCACATTGGCCATTATGTTGGTTCGTTGCGTCGCCGTGTTGAATTGCAGAACTCGGGTGAGTACGACAAGATATTCATAATGATAGCAGATGCTCAAGCACTGACGGATAACTTTGATAATCCTGACAAAGTTCGTCAGAATATCATAGAAGTAGCGCTTGATTATTTGTCAGTAGGCATAGACCCGACTAAGACCCATATATTCGTTCAGTCAGCTGTGCCCGAACTTACAGAGTTGACGTTCTACTACATGAATCTTGTAAGTGTACAGCGATTGCAACGTAATCCGACCGTAAAAACAGAGTTGGAGATGCGTAAGTTCGATGGTGGAACTCCGACAGGTTTCTTCTGTTACCCTATCTCTCAAGCTGCTGATATCACCCTTTTTAAGGCAACTACAGTACCTGTGGGTGAGGACCAGAAGCCGATGCTAGAACTTACTAACGAGATAGTTCGTCGTTTCAATCATATATATGGTGACGTGCTTATTGAGCCTCAGATCCTTTTACCTGGAAATCAAGCATGTATGCGACTGCCTGGTACCGATGGTAAGTCCAAGATGTCGAAGTCTCTGGGTAATTGCATCTATCTTTCCGACTCAGCAAAGGAATTGAAGAAGAAGGTGAACTCGATGTTTACTGACCCCTTACACCTGCGTATTGAAGACCCTGGTCATTTGGAGGGTAATACGGTGTTTACCTATCTCGATGCATTTTGTGAAGATGCCGATTTTGAGCAATTCATGCCAGAGTATAAGAATTTGGATGAAATGAAGGCTCATTATACTCGTGGAGGTCTTGGTGACGGAACATGTAAGAAGTTCCTTCTCAATATCTTGAACTCCCGCTTCGAACCTATTCGTGAGCGTCGTGCCATGTGGGAACAGCGCATCCCCGAGGTTTACGAGATATTGAGGCAGGGCACAGAGGCGGCTCGCGAACAGGGACGGAGGACGCTTGGTGAGGTTCGCCATGCTATGCGAATTGATTATTTTGAGGATTCCTCCTTCATAGAAGAACAATCCCAGCGATTCTCAAAAAATTAAACTTTTTCTCACCAATTATTTGGCTAATTCACATTATTGTGTTACCTTTGTACTCGCTAATTAGGAACTGAGGTTCCGACGGGCGCTTAGCTCAGCTGGTTCAGAGCGTCTGCCTTACAAGCAGAGGGTCGGCGGTTCGAATCCGTCAGCGCCCACATCCATGTGAATGGATAAAATTCTTTGATGATTAATAGGTATGAGCCTCGTCGTGATGACGAGGCTCATATTTTTATATTTGTTTTGATGATAGGCGTTCGTTATGCCCTCACTTACTCGTCCCATTGACTGCGTCGAAGGTACTTTCATTCGGCAGAAAAAATAAATTAAGATTTATTTTGTTATGCCCTCACTTATTCGTACCATTGACCTCGTCGAAGGTGCTTTCGTTCGAAAAACTGCAAATATATTTGCGTTTTTACTCACTTATTTGTACCTTTGCAGTCTCAAAGAAGAAGTTGTTTTTTATGGAATTGAACCAGCTGACAGCAATATCCCCGATAGATGGCCGTTACAGGGGGAAGACGGAATCGTTAGCACTTTATTTTTCCGAGTATGCCTTAATAAAGTATCGTGTGCGCGTAGAGGTGGAGTATTTCATCGCCTTGTGCGAACGCCCGTTGCCTCAATTGGCCGATTTCCCGGTTGAGGCTGAACGCCTTCGTTCCATTTACTATGATTTCTCCGAGGCCGATGCCCAGCGCGTAAAGGATATAGAGTCCGTTACCAACCACGATGTTAAAGCCGTCGAATACTTTATTAAGGAGAAGTTCGACGAGATAGGTGGATTGGACAAATACAAGGAGTTTATCCACTTTGGACTTACGTCTCAGGATATCAACAATACAAGCATTCCCCTTAGTCTCCGTGAGGCTTTGGAGCAGGTGTATTATCCTCAGATTGAAGAACTTGTTGCTCAGCTTGAGGCGTATGCCGAGGAATGGGCCGACATACCCATGCTTGCTAAGACGCACGGTCAGCCAGCCAGTCCTACTCGCTTAGGCAAGGAGGTGCGTGTGTTCAGTTATCGCCTTCGTCGTCAGTTGGATATGCTCAAGGCTTGTCCTATTACTGCAAAGTTTGGAGGAGCTACGGGTAACTATAATGCCCACCATGTTGCCTATCCCGACATCGATTGGCGTTCGTTCGGCAATAGCTTTGTCTCTGAGAAGTTGGGTCTGGAGCGTGAGGAGTACACCACTCAAATTAGTAATTACGATTGCCTGGCCGCCGTCTTCGATGCCATGCAGCGCATCAACACCGTTATTATTGACCTCGACCGCGACTTCTGGCAATACATCTCCATGGAGTATTTCCGTCAGCGCATCAAGGCTGGTGAGGTAGGCAGCAGTGCCATGCCTCATAAGGTTAACCCCATTGACTTCGAGAACTCGGAAGGCAATCTTGGCGTTGCCAATGCCTTGCTTGCCCACCTCAGTCAGAAGTTGCCCGTGAGTCGTCTCCAGCGCGACCTCACCGACTCAACCGTGCTTCGCAACATCGGTGTGCCCATGGGCCATATGCTTATCAGTATTCAGAGCACGCTGAAAGGCCTGCGTAAGTTGGTATTGAACCAAAGTGCCATCAACCGTGACCTCGATGGTTGCTGGGCTGTATGTGCAGAAGCCATTCAAACCATCCTGCGTCGCGAGGGCTATCCGAAGCCATACGAAGCATTAAAGGCCCTTACTCGCACGGGCGAAGGCATAAGTGAAAGTACAATAAAGAATTTTATAGAAACACTAGACGTCAGTGATAGTGTGCGCGAGGAGTTGCGAAACCTGTCGCCGCATAGCTATACTGGTCTTTAAAGAATCAATCATTTATCAGTAAAAATTAAATCATCATGATTACAGAAGACGAGCGTTGGAGAGAGCAATTCTCCGACGAGAAGGATGAAAGCCGTGAGGGCTCCCGTCCTTACAACAGAGAATCATCAAGGAGTTCTAACAGTGAAGGACATACTGGCAAGCGTCCGCGCATTCAGCGTGTCAACTACGAACCTGCCCGTCCTCAGCAGGGCTATGGTCAGCGTCGCGAGGGCTATCAGCCCTACCGTCGTGAAGGTGGCTATGGTCAGCAACGTGAAGGCGGTTACGGTCAGCAGCGCGAAGGAGGCTATGGCCAACACCGCGAGGGCGGTTATCGTCCCCGTCGTGAGGGCGGTTATGAACAGCGCGAGGGACGCCCCTCATACAATCGCGAGGGTGGCTATCAGCGTCGTGAGGGTGGTTACCAAGGTGGCTACCAGCGTCGCGAGGGCGGCTATCAGCGTCAGGGTGGTTATGGCCAACAGCGTGGTGGCTATCGTCAGCGTACGGGCGACTATAATCCTCATGCCAAGTACAGCATGAAGAAGCAGATTGAGTATAAGGAGAAGCACTATGATCCCAATGAACCCATTCGCCTCAACAAGTTCTTGGCAAACTCCGGCGTATGCAGCCGTCGCGAAGCCGATGACTTCATTCAGGCAGGTGTTGTTCGTGTCAACGGACAAGTCGTTACGGAACTGGGAACGAAGGTAATGCGTACCGATAGCGTGCTCTTCCACGATCAGCTCATTACGCCCGAGCGCAAGGTTTATGTCCTGCTCAATAAGCCTAAGGATACCGTAACCACGAGCGACGATCCTCAGAATCGTAAGACTGTGATGGACTTGGTAAAGGGTGCTTGCAAAGAGCGCATCTATCCTGTTGGTCGCCTCGACCGCAACACCACGGGCGTGCTCCTGCTCACCAACGATGGCGAGCTTGCCAGCAAACTCACCCATCCTCAGTACAAGAAAAAGAAGATATATCACGTATTCCTTGATAAGGCTGTCACCCTTGCCGACATGCATCAGATATCTGAAGGCATAGACCTTGAGGACGGTCCCATTAAGGCCGACGCCATCGAGTATGCCGATGAGAAGGATAAGAAGCAGATTGGCATCGAGATACATTCAGGTCGCAACCGCATCGTGCGCCGCATCTTCGAGCACTTAGGCTATCGCGTAGTGAAGCTCGACCGCGTATATTTCGCCGGTCTTACCAAGAAGAATGTTCGTCGTGGCGATTGGCGCTTCCTCACCGAGGCTGAGGTGAACATGTTGTACACGGGAATGTTTGAATAGGACCCACCCCAGCCCTCCCTTGTAGGGAGGGGGTAGTCACTATAATATTATATGATAACAAGTAGAAATAAATAGCAAAAGTATCTACTCTCCTCCCTACAAGGGAGGGGCAGGGGGGTGGGTCTGATAGTATTATGAAACGAACAAAAGTCATTGATGCACTGAAGCGTACTGACTTCGGTAGTGAGATAACAGTGATGGGCTGGGTACGCTCGAAGCGTGGCTCGAAGGGCATATTCTTTATTGCCCTCAACGATGGCTCCACCATCAAGAATGTTCAGATAGTGGGTGAGGACGAGCATTTCGACGAAGAGACGATAAAGCTAATAACCACCGGAGCATGCTTGCGTGTGAAGGGTGTGCTGGTGGAGAGTCCTGCCGCAGGTCAGGCTTCCGAGATACAAGCCAAGGAAATAGAAGTGCTGGGACAGTGCGACAACACCTATCCCCTGCAGAAGAAAGGTGCCTCGTGGGAATATCTGCGCACGGTGGCCCACATGCGTCCTCGCACCAATACCTTTGGTGCCATCCTGCGCATCCGCCACAACATGGCGATGGCCATCCACACCTATTTCCACGAACACGGCTTCTTCTACTTCCACACACCGCTTATCACCGCCAGCGACTGCGAGGGTGCAGGTAACATGTTCCAAGTGACTACGAAGAACCTCTATGACCTGAAGAAGGACGAGCAAGGAAAGATAGACTATGCCGACGACTTCTTCGGCCAGCAGGTAGCACTTACAGTTAGCGGACAGCTCGAGGGCGAGCTTGGCGCCACAGCACTGGGTCAGATATACACATTCGGTCCCACGTTCCGTGCCGAGAACTCAAACACCCCTCGCCACTTGGCCGAGTTCTGGATGATAGAGCCAGAGATGGCCTTCTACGATAAGGATGACCTGATGGACCTTGAGGAAGACTTCATCAAGTACTGCGTGCGTTGGGCACTCGACAATTGCCGCGACGACCTCGAATTCCTTAATAAGATGGTCGATAAGACCCTCATCGAACGCCTCGAGGGCGTGCTGAAGGAAACCTTCGTTCGCTTGCCTTACACCGAGGGCATCGAGATTCTGCAGAAGGCAATCCAAGGCGGTCGCAAGTTCGAGTTCCCATGCGAGTGGGGCGACGACTTGGCCAGCGAGCACGAGCGATACCTCGTGGAGGAATACTTCAAGAAGCCCGTCATCATGACCGACTACCCGAAGGAGATAAAGGCCTTCTATATGAAGATGAACGAGGACGGACGCACGATGCAGGGCACCGACGTGCTGTTCCCCCAGATTGGTGAGATCATCGGCGGAAGCGTTCGTGAGGAGAACTATGACAAACTTATGGCCGAGATCCATCGCCGTGGCATGGAGACCGAGAAACTGGAATGGTACCTCGATACACGCCGTTGGGGCAGCTGCCCCCATGCCGGCTTCGGCCTCGGTTTCGAACGCCTGATACTCTTCGTGACAGGAATGCAGAACATACGCGACGTCATTCCCTTCCCGCGTACACCTAAGAACTGCGAGTTCTAAACGATACGACAGAGAGGTGCGAAACATTGCGTTTCGCACCTCTCTTCTTTTCTTGCACTCCCTGAGTAGAATGATTGAGCCTCCCTCCTTCCTTTTGCGCTTACCTTTCATACTCCAGCCTTTGTCATAAATACTTTCGTCTGACCGAACAAATAATTGCTTATTTGTTTGGATTTCCGCTTGTTTTTTTGTATCTTTGCCTTTGAATCAAAGCCCATACAAGGGCGAATGTTGCAAAAGGTTGCACGTCGTGAGATGAATGTTTCACGACGTGCAATATTCGTTTCAGGGCGTGCAACAATCGTTTCACGTAGGAGCTTTAGTTATCCTCCTATAATATATCACCTTTTCCTCCTAAGCGTGACGCTTTATCCTCCTAGGCGTTTGAACTTATCCTCCTAGGCGTTCGGCTTTATCCTCTTTGGTGTCCGGGGCGGAAGATATAAGTGTTGGGGACGTTTTTCCTTGGAGTCTGATGCCGAACCCAATAAAGCAAGTGCAGAAATGCCTACTTTTTACAAACGAGAGATTGCTGACCTGGATGGTACAGGAGAGATAATTACTACTTGTATTTGGTGAAATGGAAATAAATACGTAACTTTGCTGCTGTCCTATAGCAATTGGCAATGACGGGAATCCTATTAGCCTCCGAGGGATTGCATACCCACAAGGTGTAGGTTGAGATGAAGGGAGCGGAAGGATAAGGACTGGCCCGTCTTTTGATACAATAGAGAGGACGTAGAGACTTATGAGCAAGACACGGTTTACAAAGCGGGAGTATAGGAAACTGGTGGACGAGGAGTACAAAGGTGTGTTCCTCAGCAACGTTAGCGTGCTGAAGCTGGTGGAGGCAAGGCTTTCCCGACATCCCCACGGAACGCGAGCCAAGGGGTTGCGGGCGGACAAGCGAGGTGGCAAGGAAGCCTATCTGTGGCTGAAAGAGCGGTTCCGTGAGGCAGAGGTGCAGAGTTCACGCTTGCATGCGATAAAGCGAAGCATTACTCATTCGGTTAGGCAGATGGCGAAGCGCGAACTGAGGAATGGGGTGGAGTGATAAGACATATATCCTGTACCGCCTTTTGCTAAAGGTAATGAAATTGACAACTTTATGTGAAAAGTTATCGTCCTTTGTATTAAACCATTAGGCGCAAGGGGTGTCTATCCTGTATGCGACGTCTCATTTTATTGCTTTCTCTTACGATAATTTCCCTTCTGGCCATGGGTCAGACGGACTCGATTCCCCGACTTAATGTACGAGGTATGGTCTATGAAAACCAGAGCCTCGACCCACTCGAAGGAGCCCAGGTGCGCCTGCTTCGCCCGGACAGCACTCAGGTGACTGGCGCCCTTGTGCAGAAGAACGGCCAGTTTGTCCTGCCAGGTGTTCGGGCCGGCAACTACATACTGCAAGTTTCGTTCATCGGCTTCAAGGAGCAGAAGTTTGCCCTTAACCTTCCTCGTCGCACGGGAAACTATCGTGTCAAGGACATCCTGATGCGTGAAGATGCCAAGGTTATGGCCGAGGCCGTTGTCGAAGGCAAGCTGCCGGAGATGACGGTGGTTGACGACACCATCATGTACAATGCCGATGCCTTCAAGCTTCAGGAAGGAGCTTTGGTGGAGGAACTCATCAAGAAGTTGCCTGGTATTGTTGTCAACGACGATGGCTCATACACTTGGAACGGCAAGACCGTGCAGCAGTTCCTGGTCGATGGTAAGGAGTTCTTCGGCAACAACCGTGAGCTTATCCTGCGTAACTTGCCTGCTGAAATCATCGACAAGGTGAAGGCTTACGACCGCCAGAGCGATTATGCCCGTATTACAGGCATTGACGATGGGCAGGAGCGTACAGTGCTCGACCTGACCATCAAGAAGAATCGCAAACGCGGATGGTTTGGCAACATCGACGGGGCATACGGTACGCATGACCGCTATTCGGGCCGTGTCAATGTCAATCGTTTTGTGGGCGACCAGAAGTTCTCTATCGTTGGCAACACCAACAATACTCAAGGCAATGGCCTCACCGACCAGCAGTCGGGTGGTGCCACAATGAACCTGCAGATAAAAGGCGACCAGCAAGGCGCTCGCAGCAGGCGCGACCCTCTGTTGGAACTCAATGGCTCGCTCAATGGTAACTTCTCGCAAGGCGGTAGCCAGTCGTGGACGAACTCGCAGAGCTTCGAGAACCCCAATGCAGCCTACAGCAACTCGTGGAACAAGAACTCGAACCGCAACCGCAACTACTCGTTCAACTATACAGTAGAATGGCGTCCCGACTCGATGACCAACATTCTCGTGCGTCCCAATATCTCGTGGAGCGGATCGCGCAGTCGTTCGGCCAGCGAGAGTGCAGCCTTTAGCGACGACCCTTACGCCATCAGCGACAACCCGCTGGACGATTATATGGAGCTTGCTCCCCTCATTGGTGTCAACCATCGTGAGAATCGCAACCGCTCGGAGTCTAATAACCTGAATGCCAGCGGTTCGGTGCAGGTCAACCGTCGTCTGGCTAAGCCAGGGCGCAACGTCACACTGAACCTCGACGCCGGATATGGTAATTCGACCAGCGAGAGTCAGTCGTTCAGCCATGTTGATTACTACCAGATACTGGCAACCACAGGCGATGACTCCATCTATCACAAGATTCAGTATAACGACGCGCCATCGAAGAACCGCAACATCTCTACCCAGCTCTCCTACACCGAGCCTATAGGGCGGCAGATATTCCTGCAGATGTCCTATCAGTACAATCGTCGCTTTACCGACCGCGACCGCAATGTTTCCAGTATCTTCGACTATATGCGCGACCCCGATGGCAATATCTATAACCCCTACAGCTTCTATAACATCTCTGCCGAGAACTATCGGCATTGGGAAAGCATAGCTGCGCCCGACGTCGACCAGTGTAACTACACGACCAACACCTATCAGAACCACAACATCCGCCTCCAGCTGCGTATCAATCGCACGCTATACAGGCTGACCATAGGTGCCAATCTGCAACCGCAAGTCAACGAGGTTGACTATACCAAGGGTGTGAAGCACTACGATGTAAAGCGCTCCGTCTTCAATGCATCGCCCAATATCAACTTCCGCTACATGTTCTCGCGACAGGAGCAACTGGAGTTCCGTTACAATGGTAATACGGGTCAGCCCGGTATAACCGACCTCATACCCGATACCCTCTCCAATGCCGACCCCTTGAACATACGCCTTGGTAACCCCGAACTGAAGCCTTCGTTCACCCACAACATGAATGCTTCGTATCGTCGGTCGGTTACGGATAAGCAACGCACCTCGGCGGTGAACGCTTCGTTCCGAACTACACAGAACTCTACGGCTAACCGCACTGAGTACAACGACATCACGGGCGGACGAATATCGAAGCCTGTCAACATCAACGGCAACTGGAACAGTTCGGCCTCCTACAACTTCAACACAGCGTTGGGACCTGAGATGTACTGGCGCTTCAACATGAGCACCAACGGTTCGTTCACCAATGCTGTATCGTACGTCTATCAGAGTAAGACGATGGAGACGGTGAAGAACCGTACCCGAGGCATGAACGCGTCGCAGACTGCCCGCATCTCGTATCGTCGCGACTGGGAGACGAACTACAACTTGGAGGCAGGTGTCAGTGGACGTTTTGGTTATAACCATAGTCGGGCCTCTAACTCATCGGCCTCGAACCTCGATACTTACAATTTCTCCTATGGTGCTTCGGTCACTATCCAGTTCCCTTGGGGTATGACGTTCTCTACCGACATCAACGAGCAGAGTCGTCGAGGATATGCCGACCATGCCATGAACACCAACCAGCTCATCTGGAATGCCAGCATCAGTCAGCGCCTGTTGCGCCAGCGTAACCTTACGCTCAGCATTCGTGCCCTCGACTTGTTGCAACAGCGCGACAACATAGGACGAAGCATTTCGGCGACCCAGCGTACCGACTCGCGCAACGAATCGGTTAACTCCTATGTGCTCTTCTCTGTAGGTTGGCGCTTTGGTCGCTTCGGCGGACGCCAGATGCGGCAGAATCGCGAGAGCAGGATGGAAGGCGAAGGTGAAGGCCCACGTCCAGAAGCCCGTGAGGGCGGTCGTGGCGAAGGCGGTGGCCGCAATGGTGGCGGAGGCAATCGTGGCGGTGGCAATCGCGGAGGCGGTGGTCCTGGCGGCGGAGGCTTCGGCGGTGGCGGTGGCTTCGGTGGTGGCGGAGGCGGTCGCTTCTAATATCCCTCTCGTCCCCCCTCCTATAAAGCAACTAACAACAACCAACATATGAAAGCACTATTTTTGTCTTTATCCTTATTGCTTGCTGCTCATGCGGCAGCTCAGGTCACACCCGAAGATTATTATCGTGCCACGCGCTTGCGCAATAGCTATGCAGGCAAGATAATCAATAGCGATGTGCGTGTGACGCCTGATCGTCGCGAGGGCGCCAATGGCTTCCAGTACTCAGTGTTTAATGGCGATAGCACCGTTTGGTATCATGTCGATGCTACTTCGGGAAGTAAAGAACGAATCGAGAACCCCTTCTCTTCGCAACGTCGCCAGAACTGGGGCAGGGGAGGAGGTGGTGATGGTCATCACTGGATGGAAGTCCGAGACGAGAAGGACGGGCGCTCCGTCAATCCTGCCGATAGACGTCAGACCATCTTCCTTCGTGACTGCAATCTTTATCTTTCTACTGACGGCGATGACGAGCATGCAGTCGCACTTACTCAGGATGGCGTCGATACCTGTTACTATTCGACATGGGGTCGCTTCTCCCGTGACGGTCGCTACTATGCCACCGTGCTCATCAAGCCAGCGCCTAAGCACTATGTCACTTACACGCTTTCGTCTCCCCGCGACCAAGTGCAACCCCGCTATTCACAGCAAGAGTATGCCAAGCCTGGCGATTCGCTGAACTATCGCATACCCGTCGTTATCGATGTGCAGGAACGTCGTACCATACGCCCTAACTCTACCGCTCTCTTTGCTTCGCAATATCAAGTCACGGCACCAAGGTGGGACGAAGGCGACCAGACGCTCACCTTTGAGTTTAACGAACGTGGACACAAGACCTATCGTGTGCTGGAGATGAACTTAAAGGGCGAGGTGCGTTGCCTTATCGAAGAGCATAACGACAAATATGTAGCCTATAGCCGTAACCTTCGCCGCGACCTCAATTCCCGTTTCATCCTTTGGAAGAGCGACCGCGACGGCTATGCTCACCTCTATCTCTATGACAGGAAGAAGGACCGCCTGACCCAACTTACCCAAGGGCAGTACTGGGTGCGCGATGTTCAGCAAGTAGAGATAGACGACGAGGGACGTGGTTACATCATCTTCTCTGCCAATGGGCGCGACTGTCGCAACATGGGGCATCCAGCCTCCTCGCTTGATGGTTCCATCACGGAGGAAGACCCTTATAACGTTCATTACTATAGGATTCAGTTGCAGTCTGGCCGTAAGATGGCTTCTGCACCAATAGTGCTTACTCCCGAGCCTGCCAACCATCGTATCACGTTTAATGCCGATAATACGACATTCATCGACACCTATTCCACCGTCTTGCAACCGCCTGTGACGGTCTTACGTTCTGCGCTCGATGGGCATCTCATCTCTACACTTGAGACGGCCGACATGAGTCGTCTGCAAGCCACGGGTTGGCGAGCACCTGAAGTGTTCGTAGCACCCGGGCGTGATGGCAAGACCGACATGTGGGGCATCATTCAGCGTCCTTCCAACTTCGACCCCTCGAAGCGTTATCCTGTTATAGAATACATCTATTCAGGCCCTGGCGACCAGTATGTGCCCAAGTCATTCTCCACGTGGCATTCCAATCTTGCCGACTTGGCAGAGCTTGGCTTCATCGTTGTCCAGCTCGATGCGATGACCACCTCCTTCCGTTCGCTCGACTTCGAACAGGTATGCTATAAGAATCTTGCCGATGCAGGTTTCCCCGATCGCATAGAATGGCTTAAGGCCGCAGCAAAGATGCATCCTGAGATGGATATCTCGCGTATGGGTATCTACGGATGCTCGGCCGGTGGTCAGAATGCCCTTGGTGCCATGCTCTTCCATGGTGACTTCTATAAGGCTGCTTATGCGGCTTGTGGTTGTCATGACAATCGCATGGATAAGATATGGTGGAATGAACAGTGGATGGGTTATCCTGTCGATAGCAGTTACGTTAATTGTTCCAATGTTGTGAATGCCCATCGCTTGCAAGGTGCCCTTATGCTTCTCGTGGGCGAGATGGACGACAATGTCGATCCCTCCAGCACGATGCAAGTGGTGAACGCCCTTATTCGTGCCAACAAAGACTTCGAACTCGTTGTACTCCCAGGTGCTCATCATACCATGGGCGATGCTTATGGACAGCACAAGCGCTACGACTTCTTCGTCCGTCATCTCCTTGGTCAGCAGCCACCACCATGGGACCAAGTGAAACTATAAGGACGGACATTTTCCCGAAGACCTAATAGTTAGGCCCGCAAGTTCTACAGCTTGCGGGCCTAACCATAAACCGTTAACCATAAATCATTAGTGATTCCTGAAGTTCCACTTGGAGTTGTCGGATGAGAAGTCGTAAGGGGTAAGGGAAGGTTTTGTGATGGTTAGCAGACAATGAGTTAGCGGTCGCCGTAGTGGCCGTAAGCCGTAAGAACGAGTACCACCACCTCTGTGTCGTGGATCTCGTAGATCAATCTATGCTTCTTGGTGATGCGTCGGCTCCATTGTCCACTTCGGTCACTCGACAACTGCTCGGGTTTACCCGTACCAGTTCGAGGATGGTCGTAGAGTTCACCAATGAGCTTCAGTGCTTTCATATATGCTTTGGGCTCATTATCACTAAGGCGTTTCAAGTCGTTCTGTGCCTGGTCTTTAACCTCAACAAAATACTTGCTCATAGACTGCGGATGTATTTGTCTAGGTCCTCCACGCTGTCAAATCGCATTGATGGTCCTTTCTTTGCTTCGTCCACACGACGGAAGAACTCTTCCTTCGTCATTCGTGTCGGGTCATTCTTTTGGGCGGCAAGTTTCTTCACATACTTCAAAACCTTGGCCATCAAGGTCTCGTCATCAGCGATTTCACCCATTGTGCGGAACAATTCCGCATTCATTTGTAGTGTTGTCATAATTCTAACATATTTGTCTGCAAAAATACGAATATATATTAAAACAACAAAATATATAGCTTAAAACATTAAAGACTGCTGTTAAAGGGAGGGGGGAGGAAAGGAGCAGAGTAAATAATAACCGAGAGTCTTTGTTTAAGGCTCTCGGTTATTTGATTATTCCCTTCTTTAACCATTATCAATGATTCCTGAAGTTCCACTTGGAGTTGTCGGATGAGAAGTCGTATGGGGCAAGGGTGGGAGTACTGTCTCCTGCGGAATAAAGCACAAAGCGCGTGTTCAATCCCTCTTGCCCGGGGATGGTCTTGGGCATGATGCGGAAGGTGCCGTCGATAAGTTGCTCGATGCGCCACAACTGTTCCTCTGCACCCGTGAAAGCGGGAACTGTAGTAACCTCCAGTGCAGAGGTGGCAGCCAGAGCGCGGTCAGTGCCTTCAATGGTAATCTTGAAGTAAGGGCCGCCAAGGTAACCACCAGCCTCACTGACGGGGGTAACGGTCCAACGCTGATGGGGACGGAACATATAGTCGCCAATGCGGGCAGGGATATCGCCTTTGGGCCATGTGCCTATGACATCCTGCAAGGTCTGGTTAGGTACAGGGCGAACGGGTTGCTGCATCTGTTCGCGGTTGAACCAGCCTTGGCGCTCTTGGGTCATGCGTACGAAATCGACAGCAAGTTCGAGGGCATAGCCACGACGCTCTGATTCAATCTCAAAGGTTCCTCCACGGAAACGGTCGCCAGCTACGGGCCAATCATTGCGCCACAGCAGAGGACGCAGACCGAGCACACTACGTCCGCCTTGGTCGAAATCGGCTTCGTAGTGGCACGACATTACCTCAACACCCTCGTCAATAATCGTTCGGCCAAAGTGACCGGGACCGCATACTCGGTCGCCAGCGGCTATGACCATCTTTCCTCCGCCTTGCAACATCTCGCGTCCGACATTATCGACATACGGACCTGTGACACTGCGGGAACGCCCCACGACAATGTTATAAGTGGAGTTGACGCCATCGCAACAAGTGCCGTGAGTACCCAGCAAATAGTACCAGCCATCACGATAGATAAGGTCACTGGCCTCGCAGTCAATGGCTATGTCTTGTTCTTTATTGCCCTTGACGCGTTCGCCAGTCGCTGGGTCGAGCTCGATAAGGCGAATGGTACCGAAATAAGTTCCGTAGCTTGCCCATAAGCGTCCCGTTGTGGGGTCGAGCAAGAGACCGGGGTCAATGGCATCATTGTCCTCCATGCCATCAGACGAACATACTTCGATGGCTTCGGTATAGTGGAAGTCGGGTGACTTGGGGTCGAGCGTCTTGTTCCACATCGTAAGGATGCGACCATTATGGCCTCCACCCAGTCCTCCTCCAGTTGCTCCGTAGATGACAAGGTAGCGGTCACCAATCTTCAGCACATCGGGTGCTGCTCCACCACCTGGGCGCTCAGCTCCGCTATGCCAGCTCCAACCATCCTCTGAGATAAGACCTCCACCTCCTGTGCCGAAGGTGTAATACTTGCCGTCGCACTCGGCCAATGTAGATGGGTCGTGAATGTAGGGCTGACCAACTTGAGCCTGGATGCGACTACTGAAAGAAAGGAGAAGAAACGAAAGAATCGTGGCTGAAATGTGTATGGTTTTCATAATGGTGACATTTATTTGGTAAGGTTGATGGTATAGTTTGTAACGGGCTGGCCTTTCTCATCGAGGAAACGGACGCAGAAGTCGCTCATGCCTGGACCATTGATAACGGCTCCACGCAGGATATTGCGTCCCTTCTTCAGGTTGAGTCTGGGGGACATCGCATCGTCGCGTACCATGCGGCGGTCGCCCGAAAGCAGTAGGGCTTCCTCGCCATTGAGCCACCACATGGAGGCGGAATTGGAACCGACGGAGAGGCGTACATTGGGAATGTCTTCAGGACAGTCGATGACCGTGACGGCCCAGAAGAGCACGCCATAGATGGATTTGTCGAGCATGTCGGCAAAGCGGAAGAGCTTGACATTGTAGTTCTTGCTGTCGAGAGCGTGCCAAGTGAGCGTCTGCTTGACGGTCTTGAGTTCAGGTTGTGCCTGTGTGCGATCGGGAGTCCGAGTGAATGAGGCTTCTGTCTGCTGTCCCAAGGCCGTGACTTTCTGTCCGTCCTTAGGCACGATGGTGAACTGGTCCTTGAAGTAAGTCTGATAGAAATGCTCACGCAGGTAAGTGTCCGTGAAGACGGTGTTAGAGCGATTAGGTTTATCGATGGGTTCGAGTAACATCCAACGGCGGATGAAGCCTTCTTCATCGGGTTGAGCTGTCTGGCCTGTGACAGGTGCGAAGTATTCAGGACGATTCTTGAACTGTACCCAGTCGATGCTTACTGCCTCGCCCTCACAAGTAACGTACAGGTCAGTTATGCCTTTGGGCACATACTCGAGCGGTGCTGTCAAGGTGAGCCATTGCCCAATCAGATTGCGACGGAAAGGTCCGTTCTCGCCTGCAACCGTGAGAGCAACCTTTGCAATCACCTTGCCCGTGGGCTTACCTTCACGAATGCAAAGGGACGTGTTGGCGTTTGCTTTAGCACGAATGACAAGATAGGCATTTGAGGTAGCACTGAAGTCTACATCATTGTACCTGACCCAACTGCCTTTGCTCGGCAGGTTGATGGCCCAGCCGCGGAAACAATTAGCCGTATCAAGGTATTCGGCATTTACGCCATCGCTGACCTCGCTGTAACGGTCTATCTGAATCTGCTCGGACGCCTGATTAACTCCTACGCCACGCAGGGTCGGGAACACTTCCTGAATAGTGCCGTCAGCATTGAAGTGAACCCTTTCGATGCAGGCAGAACGGCGCTTGTCCATTGAAGGTGAGTAGTAGTTGCGATGATAGAAGAGCAACCACTCGCCTTTGTATTCCATGATGCTGTGATGGTTGGTCCAGCATCCGTTGCTGTGTTCAGCCATGATGATGCCCTTGAAATCCCAAGGACCAAGCGGATTGTCCGACATGGCATAAGCCAGTGTCTCGGTGCCATTCTCCTTACGTACCCAAGGGAAGGTGAGGTAGTAATGACCACCACGCTTGAAGGCGTATGGACCTTCCTTGAAGCCGTCGGGCAGACCTTCCATAGTCTTGCCTGCAACGCGAATAGGCCCATTGGGCACGTTGGCATTATTGGCATTAGGATTGTTCGGCATTCGCATCTCAGCGAAATCCTCGTCCATGACTTCCTTCATGTTGTCCTTCAGTCTTGCACCACGTATGCCCATGCCCGACCAGTAGATGTAGGCTTGTCCGTCGTCGTCGATAAGTACGCAGGGGTCGATGCCCGATACGCCCTTGATGGGTTCGGGTTCACAAGTGAATGGTCCCTCTGGTTGTTTGGCAGTAGCGACACCGATGGCAAAGCCTCTTCCGCTTTTGGGTGCATTGGGAAAGTAGAAGTAGTAGGTGCCATTCTTGTAAACGCAGTCGGGAGCCCACATGGAGTAGCCCGTGGGATTGCCCCAGGGCACTTTCTCCTGCGAGACAATGACTCCGTGGTCAGTCCAATCGGTAAGGTTGTCTGAGGAGAAGACATGATAGTCGGCCATGCAGAACCAATCCTGACGTTGCCCTTCAGGGGCATGGATGTCGTGGGAAGGGTAGAGATAGACCTTTCCGTTAAAGACTCTAGCCGTTGGGTCGGCTGTAAACTGATTGCGAATGATGGGATTCTGTGCTGCCGCAGGCAACAGGCACGTGAGCAGTAATGCCGTTAGTAGTTTTTTCATATGGTTTGTTTAAATGTCAAATGTCTTTTCACCATTTACCTCTTAACCAGAGCGAAGCTCGATTAACCATTAACCTTTTATTATCACCACGCCACACTGAGGATGTAACGTTCGTTCTCTCTGACTTCTATCGTATAAGCATGGTCTGACAAGATGTCACGCATATCGTCTCGAATGCCTGTGCCCAAGCGTTTCAGTACGGCTTCCTTCTGTGTCCATAGGCGTAGGAACGTGCGTTGTGGATCGTCGCTCTCGCGGATGAGTGCTTGTTCTCCTTCGTTCATGCTATAGCGGATGACGCTGTCGGACACCTTTCGATTGGCCGATTCGATATCGATGCCTACAGGCCTGTCCGAGATGGCACAGCAAACTGCCTCCTTGCAATGTGAAAGCGAGAAGTGAAGCCCCTCTCCATCTCCCCCCGTGGGGGGGAGGGCTAGATGTGGTTTACCATGTTCATTATAGACGAACGTAGGTTGTTCCATGATGCCATTTTCTTCACGAAGTCCCTGACAGAGCAAGCGATAGGCGAGCAACGACTGCCGTCGGCCCATATCGTTCTTGTAAGCCAGCACCTGCTTCCTTCGCCATTCGGGCAATTCATCTGTCCAACGGGCTATCTCTTCAGGTGTGTACTCCTGTATTTGGTCGTCGATAAGAATCATTGTACAAAATTATAAATTAAAAGTTGAAAAATAAAAAATATTTGTATCTTTGTAGCCATAATCCTTATGAATTGTTAATTATGAGTTGTGAATTAGACTTTAACGCACTAGCTGCGCAGTACAAAAGTGAGTTGTTGGACAGGGTGATGCCTTTCTGGATGGAACGAAGCATCGACCTTGAGTTTGGAGGATACTTTACCTGCATAGAGCGCGATGGCGAGGTGTACGATACCGATAAGTTCATCTGGCTGCAGGGTCGTGAGGTGTGGATGCTGTCCACCCTTTACAATAAACTGAGCGAGAAGGACGGAGTAAGCGAGGAGACACGCAAGCAATGGCTCGACGCCGCCATACAGGGTGCTGAATTCCTGAAGAAGTACGGGCATGATGGCAACCTCAACTGGTATTTCTCGCTGACGCGTGAGGGTAAGCCCCTTGTGGAGCCTTACAACATCTTCTCCTACACCTTTGCCGTTATCGCCTTTGGACAATTGTATAAAGCCACAGGTAATCCCGAGTATGCCGACATAGCCAAACGTACGTTCGACATCGTTCTGCAGAAGCGTAATAACCCGAAGGGCAAATGGAGTAAGGCTGCTCCTGGAGCACGTGCTATGAAGGACTTTGCCCTGCCCATGATCCTGTGCAACGTGGCACTCGAGATTGAGGACTTGCTCTCGCCTGAGTTCCTGAAAGAGACTATAGACATCTGTCTGCATGAAGTGCTGGACGTCTTCTATCGTCCCGAGTTGGACATGATTGTGGAGTGCGTTTCGAAGGATGGCGAACTGGTGGATTGCCACGAAGGTCGTCTGCAGAATCCCGGTCACGCCATCGAGGCCATGTGGTTCATTATGGACTTGGGTCGCAGGTTGGGTCGTCAGGACTTGATAGAGAAGGCCGTACACATCGCCCTGCGTGAGGTCGAATACGGATGGGATAAGCAATACGACGGCATCTTCTATTTCATGGATCGCCTGGGTCGTCCTCTCCAGCAACTGGAATGGGATCAGAAGCTTTGGTGGGTACACATCGAGACACTTATCACCATGATTAAGGGCTATGAACTGACGGGCAACGAACAGTGCCTGGAGTGGTTCAAACGCGTACACGACTACACTTGGAGTCACTTCCGCGACGAGGAATATCGCGAATGGTTCGGTTATTTGAATCGTCGTGGTGAAGTCCTGCTTACGCTGAAGGGTGGCAAATGGAAGGGATGCTTCCATGTTCCCCGTGGTCTCTTCCAAGTTTGGCAGACGTTAGAGAGAATCGCGGCTAAGGAGCAGAAGTAAGTTCGCTTGCTTCTTGTCGAGTCGTGAAAAACGATAAAGTAAAAGCCCGTTCATGAGAGCGGGCTTTTATTATGTTTGAGAGTAAGATTGTCTTATATTTTGGTTTCCGTTCGCTTGCTGCCCAGTGAAAGCAACCAACCCGTGAGAATGCTTACAACCATACCGATGAAGCCAAAGAGCATGAAGGAAGTATCGGTGTTGAAAGCCATCCAAAGCACTACGGCCTCGCCTACGACGAAGCCCAGAAGGGCAGCACGACCATTGATGCGCGGTAGGAAGCGTCCCATGAAGAACAGACCGCCAAGTCCCGAACTGAGCAGACCGAGGATGGTGTTGAAGTAGTCGAGCAAGGATATGATGTTCCATGTGGCCATAAGTAGGGCGATACCCACACCGATGAGGCCACTGATGACACACGTCCATCGGGCTACGCGCAACATCTCCTTATCCGACACACGCTGGCGGAAACGCTTCCAGAAGTCGATGCTGAATGCCGTAGATACCGAATTGATGTTCGACGAAATGGTCGACATCGTAGCAGCAAATATGGCAGCAATGAGCAATCCGGCTATGCCTCGTGGCATCTGGCTCATCATGAAGAAGGGGAAGATGGTGTCGCCCTTCGTCATGGTGAAGTCAAGTTCCATCGGATGCGTCTTGTAGAAGGTATAGAGGCCTGTGCCGATGAAGTAGAAAGCAATAGAAATGAATACGCTCATGATACCATTCATCCAGATGCTCTGTTTGGCACTCTCCACGTCTTTTGTAGTCAGATAGCGCTGTATGACCGTCTGGTCAGAGGTGTAGGAAATAAGGTTGTTGGCAAGTCCACCACCCAGAATGGCCACCCAGAAGGTGACACGCCGATAGTCCCAACTCCATTCGAAGAGGCGCAGTTTGTCGTTGTCCACAGCCAGTTGCCAAGCTCCAGAGAAGCCACCCTCGGTGTTTCCCCACAGATAGAATGCAGCAAAGATGGCACCGCCCACCAGTATGCACCCTTGAATGACATCGCCCCAGATGACTGCCTCCACACCACCCATAGTGCAGTAGATGATGGTCACGAGACCCATGAGGATGATGCACGTGCGGATGTCTATGCCTGTCACAGCGGTTAGAGCAAGCGAAGGCAGATAGAGCACCAAAGCCATGCGGGCTATCATGAAGATGATGAACAGTCCTGACGCCATCAGGCGTGTAATCGCGTTGAAGCGTATTTCCAGATACTCGTAAGCCGAAGTGATGTTCAGTTTGCGGAAGTAGGGCAGATAGTACTTGACCACAGGCCAACTCACCACCAGTATCATGACGAGCATGGGGTAGTAAGTCCAGTTGGTGGCGTATGCCTTTGCAGGGATGGCCATATAGGTGATAGCCGAGAGCATGGTGGCATAGATGCTGATGCCTGCAGCCCACCAAGGAACGCGTCCCCCACCACGGAAGAAGTCGTCCGAACCGCCTTCACGTCGCATGAAGAACACGCCCAGACTGAGCATTCCCAACAGATAGACCACCAAGACAATCCAGTTGAGCCAACCGAAGTCAACCTTATGGTCGAAGGAAACCTTCATCACTTCCGACGCACGAATGCCCGGCTTACTTTCTCCATCGACAAGGATGTAGCCGTTTTCCGTATTGACGAGTCCTGCTCCAGCGCGTGCTATAAGGGAATTACCCCGAATGGAGTACCACGAATCGGTAATGGTGTGATAGACAAGCACATCGGGATTGAACTGATACCAAGGTGCAGGGTGTGTGAGATAGTCGTCGCCAAATTCCCCTTTCACTGCCTTCTCGAAGATGTCCTTATTCACTCCTCCGAAGAACAGCACGTGGCTGTAGCCCGAAGAAACGGCATTCATGCCTGCAGTGGCTTTGCTTCCAGGGTGTGACGTCCACTCCATAGTCTTCAGGTTCAGTTCCGAAGCGTCCTCGTCAATCTTTCCTGTCTCAGGATCATATCCACCAAAGACATAAAGCGAGACATCTAGTCCGTTGGTTTGTACTACGGCACAAGGTTGCAGACGCGCTTGACCTGGCAGTTCGGCAATGCGTTCCCATTGGGCGGTAAGCACGTCGGCCCCACTGCCTGGACGCAGACGATAGACTCCCATTTGAGGTTCGCCATTGCTTTGTCCACCCACGACATAGATGCAGTCGTTGCCGTAAGCCGCAGCCCCATTGTCGATGCCCACAGGTAATGACGGCCAGTCGATGATGCCCGTCTTACTGATGCGATAAACGTTGGTAAGGCTCTCTTTTCCGTTTGTTCCGCCCAGACAGACAAGTCCTTTGTCGGGAACTGCCACGCTTGCCCCGTAGGCAGTGGAAGTGGGCAATGAAAAGCGATATTTATACCATTTGCCTTTGCACAGATACCAAACATCGTTATAGAACACTTTCTCGCCTCCCTCGGCGGCAGGCTTATTGGGGAAGTTGCAACCGCCTGCGATAGTCAGTGCTCCGTCCACCATTCCACAGAAGGGTGCCGAGACTCCCTGCCCACCTTGTGCGTGGTGGGAAGCCAATGCCTCAATGGAGAACTTGTTCTGTGCCACAAGCGCCAGAGGAAGACACAAGAGCAGAAAAAGTATTTTCTTCATTATCCTTTTAGGGTCTTTAAAGTCTTTAAGGTCTTTAGGGACATTAAGGAGATTAGAGTTCGTTGCAATGATGCCAGAAGTCGATGGCGTCGAGTTCGGCCTTCAGGCGAACCTCCTCTTCGTCGGTGATGTTCTGGAATGGAGTACGGTTAGGACCGAGGTCGATACCCATGAGTTTCATGATGCGCTTGCCTCCGACGATGTTACCACGGAAGTGGCAGATCACGTTGATGACCTCTTGGGCATAGTTCTGCAAGGCACGAGCCTTCTCCAGGTCGCCCTGCTTCCAGGCTTCGATGATGCCCACGAGACAGCGTCCGTTGTAGTTAGTGGTTCCGCCTATGCCTCCGCGTGCGCCACCCATTGCAAGAGAGGGTAGGATGGTCTCGTCCTGCCCATGCAGCATGTCGAACTTGCCACCGGCATACAGACGGCATTGGTTGTACTCGTAGATGCTCTCGAAGGTGTACTTGATGCCTGCGAAGTTGGGAATGCGTCCGTCCACAGCCTTCAGCAGTTCCACCATAGGCAGGAAAGCACCGTTAAAGGCAGGGATGTGGTAGAAATAGAAGGGCAGGTCAGGAGCACCGCAGGCTATCTCCTCGCAGTACTTAACCAGTTCTTCTATGCGTCCCACCTTCGGGAATGGGGGTGCCATAGCGCCAATGCCCCAGGCTCCAATCTTTTGCGCGTGTTCGGCCAGTCGGCGACTCTCGCGGACACAGCAACTGCCTACGTGTACGATTACCTTGAACTTCGTTCGAGCCTGCTCACGCTCGGAAAAGCTGATGCGAGCATCGCTCTCCTCTCGCTCAATCGCAGCCTTGAATCCCTCCGGTGCAGCCTTCATCCATGCTTCGGCAATCTGCATGCGCTCTTCGCTCGTCAGCATATAGCCTTCACCACTCGAACCATTGATGAACACGCCTTTCAACCCATTTTTTGCCAACATCTGGGCATACTGCGGTATTGGCTCTAAGTTCACATCACCATTCTCCTTGAACGGAGTAAACGGGGCATCAATGAGACCCTCAATCTTTTCAAACTGTTTCATTTTATCTAATTCATAATTTATAATTCATAATTCATAATTTCTTGCTCCGCTACTCCCTCTCCTTGGGAGAGGGCAGGGGTGAGGTGATTAATTACAATTTTCTCTTCAAGTATTTCTCTGCCAGATGTTGACAGAGGAACATCAGCCAGAACATGCTAAAGAAGCACACTCCCGTGACAGCGTTTTCTATGCCCAGCGGGGCAAAGGGCATGGTGAACAGAGAGAACAGGGAACACAGCGTCAGCACGTAGTGCCGACGGGCAATGTATAGGATGTCCTTTCGTCCCTTCCTTTGGGCAGACAGATATCCTGTAAGTAAGAGTGAGATGACGAACACCTTCGTCTCCCACAGCGTTTTCAGGGCGATGCTTGTTACGGAGGTGATTACCTTGAGGTCTGTGGCCATGTTTAGGCTTTCGTGACGTTTGTTCCAGATGCTTAGTCCCGTGCCTATGATGACGCCCACCACCATTGGCCAGCAGGCTTGTCGGAAGAACCTCTCGTGGCGTTGGAATGCCAGCCACACAAAGGCGCAACAGAGCGGAATGGTGATACCGTTGTGCGTGTAACTACAGAAGACGCCCATCAACAGCATCAGCAGATACCACCGATGGAAGTCCTTCTGGCTCACGCGATTGTATTGTGCGATGAAGAACGGCACGATGCACTGTGATGACAGTTCGAGGATGGAATCGAGATCGCGATTGAAAAACACCTCTTCGCCCGGACAGAAAAAGATGATGAAAGCCGCTGTGGCTATGACGCCGAGGATGGTGCGGTCGGTACGTGCCAAGTTGGCAGTCAGGTAAACGAATAGCGTAAACAGTACCGAAGTAGTGATGTTGATGGTCCAAGGTTCCCAGATGTAGCCTCCCGTAGGCGGAATCAATGCCAGTCCTATCCATACTCCGAAGAATATGATGCAGTAGGCAAGTACCTTAATCTGAGTGAATATGTTCTTCATGCTTGGTCTGGGCGCACTATCGCTTACAAAGATACAAAATTAATTATGAATTAGGAGTTAGGAATTACGATTTTTTCAATTATTGTTCCGAATTCCGAGTTCTTTCAGTCGCTTCGCTTTGTGAAAGCGTCCCTTTGGGCCGAGCGACGAGTTACGAAATTTTCAATCTCGACCTCGTTTTGCACAAAAAAAGCCCCGACGGCTTCTTTCCATCGGGACTTTTTTCGAATGTCTAATGTCTAATGTCTAATGTCAAGTGTCAAATGTCTGCTCGGCATCTGCGAAGCAGTGACGCTTGCGTAGAGCAACGGAGCAAGAAATGTCAGAATGGTCCATTATCCATTGTCCATTGTCCATTGTCCATTGT
>JAGCVH010000018.1 GCA_017962495.1 Bacteroidaceae bacterium | reverse complement strand
TTCATAATATAATTCACACTGCGTTATCAAGGTGTTGTGGCGCAGCCTTAATTATGAATTGTGCATTGTGAATTATGAATTAAACAAAATGGTCTTCTATTATCTCCGTAAGCACATCCTTGATGTCAAGGCCTGCAGCACGCACTTGCTGGGGGATGAAGCTTGTGGCAGTCATACCTGGCGTAGTGTTAATCTCGAGGAGATTGATCTTATCGCCAGCAGTGATGATATAGTCTATGCGGATGATGCCGTGACAGCCCAGAATGTCGTAGATCATGGAAGTCAGTTTCTGCACGCGCTCGGTCAGGTGGTCAGAGATGCGTGCCGGTGTGATTTCGTCACTCTCGTTATTGTATTTGGCCGCATAGTCGAAGAACTCATTCTTCGAGACAACCTCTGTGATGGGGAACACATGCCCTCCTGTACGAGTCTTATAACAACCACATGTCAGTTCCGTACCTTGCATGAAGGCTTCTACCATTACGTCTTCGCCTTCCTTCAATGCTACGTCGATGGCAGGACGCAATTGTTCGGGCGTTTTTACTTTAGTCGTGCCGAACGAACTACCACCACGTGCCGGTTTTACGAAACAAGGCAGTCCGATGCGTGAGATGATGTCTTCATCCGTTACCTCCTTGTCGTGTCCGATTTTTACAGTCAGGCTGTCCGCAACCGAAACTCCAAGGCCTCGCATATAGTTGTTTAGGACAAACTTGTCGTATGTCATGGCCTCCACAAGCACGTTGCAAGTAGAGTAGGGCATGCCTATAAGGTCGAAGTATCCCTGCAGAATACCATTTTCTCCGGGTGCACCGTGGATGGTAATATAGGCATAATCGGGATGGATGGTCTTATCCCCGTCTTTGAACGAGAAATCGTTCCGGTCCACCCTGCTTCTTGTCCCGTCACTCAGGATGGCCTCCCAATGACGGGCGTGTATCTCTACTTTGTAAACGATGTAACGTTCCTTGTCGAGGAACGATTCGATGCCCGCTGCACTACGCATGCTGACATCGTGTTCTGCCGAGTCTCCTCCGCAGATGATAGCTATAGTTTTCTTCTCCATTTTTCCAATAATTGAGTCATATCTTGTGGTAATTCACTAACAAAGTCCATCTCTTCACCCGTCCGTGGATGACGGAATCCTAAGGTGCGAGCATGCAAGGCTTGACGGGGACAGATGTCGAAGCAATTATGAATAAAGGCCTTGTAGGAACTGCTTCGTTCACCTCGTAATATTTCCTGCCCGCCATAGCGTTCATCGTTGAACAGGGTGTGTCCTATGCTTTTCATGTGTACGCGTATTTGGTGCGTTCGACCCGTCTCCAGCCGGCATTCCACTAACGTGACATGCCCCAGTCGTTCCAATACACGATAATGTGTGACGGCTGGTTTTCCCGTAGGATTGTCGTCGGGCAAGATGGCCATCTGCAGACGGTCCTTCGGGTTGCGACCAATGTTGCCCCGTATCGTTCCTTCGTCTTCGGCAAAAGGTCCCCATACGAGAGCGTTGTATAGACGGCGGGTAGTGTGTACGAAGAATTGCTGACAAAGACTGGTCTTTGCTTCGGGTGTCTTGGCAACGACAAGCAGTCCGCTTGTGTCTTTGTCGATGCGATGTACAAGCCCCACCGTGGGATCGTTGGCATCGAAACGCGGATCGTCCCTCAGATACCATGCGAGGGCATTGACCAATGTGCCAGAGAAATTGCCACATCCAGGGTGCACCACCAGTCCGGCAGGCTTGTTGATGACCAACAAGTCGCTATCTTCATAAACAATATCAAGGGGAATATCTTCGGGAATGATTTCCCAGTCGCGCTTCGGACGGTCAAGCATCAGGGTGACCACATCGTTGACCTTCACCTTATAATTGCTCTTGACAGGTTGTCCGTTTACTTGTATGAAACCTGCTTCAGCCGCTTTCTGTATTCGATTCCTGCTGGTGTCACCCAGGTGGTCCATAAGGAATTTGTCCACACGCATCGGATTCTGCCCTTTGTCGGCCACCACGCGCCGATGCTCGTAGAGGGTATCCTCCGATTTCACACCCTCCTCTGGCTTCCCTATAAAGGGAAGAGATTCATCCTCAAAAAACAATTCGTCTTCGAATGTCTCAGGAGTTTCTTCTACCCTCATGGAGGGGAGGGGGGCTTCAGTCATAGTCGAGTTCCCTGGATTCTGTTCCTTCTTCGTCAGGTGAGTCCATGAGCAGACTGTCTTCGTCATCGTAGTCAAACCAGTCTTCCTCCTGTACACCATTGCCCACTATCAAGGTTACTACGGCGTCGGTGGGCACACGCTCACCTGTCATCACGGTTCTTCCTTGGCATTTCACACCATACACCCAGTCCTTGTCGCCAGGCACCAACTCCACGGGACCGATACGGAAACCGAGCGAACGCAGACGGTCTTGCGCCTCACGCATGGAGCAGTTGTCGGCAATGTCGGGCATGCCTACAGTCGGTGATTCGCGCGAATTGATGGTCAGATAGATTTCCCTACCTGATTTCACTTTGCTACCGCCTTTCGGCTGTTGCATCATAATAGCTCCCGAAGGCATGGAACGGTTATAGGTGGAATCAATTACCACGGCTTCCAAATTGAGCATCTCTAGGGTGTATTCAGCATCGCCAATAAGTTTCCCTTCAACGTCAGGAACTATTATTTCCTCACCATGGTGAGTGTATATGTCCAGTCCTACCCACAGACCAATGGCCAAAGCAACGATGGCTAAAGCCATCAAGAACAAATTACCCCAGATAACGGGGCTTGTTAGTTTCTTTATTATGCTCATGTGCGTTTACTTCTTTATTTAGGGGGTAAAATTACAAAATCTTTTGCTAAAAACAAAAAAGAGCAGGAAAAACCTGCTCCTTAATCTTTAATCTTAATTTTAAATCCTATGAATCCAAAGGATTACTTACCGTGACGCTCGTCAGCTACAGTCAGCTTCTTACGGCCTTTAGCACGGCGTGAAGCCAGTACGCGACGACCGTTGGCAGTAGCCATTCTCTGACGGAAACCATGTTTGTTATTCCGTCTGCGGTTGTGGGGTTGGAATGTTCTTTTCATTGTTTTATAATCGTTTTTATTATTTTCGGCCTGCAAAATTACAGACTTTTTTTGACACCTGCAAATTTTTTCGTAACTTTGCGCTCGAAAAAGAAGAATGTTTACCGGCGGATGAGTTTTTAACGTACTTAACCTGTTATTCCGTCAAGCCTGTAAATAGTTAAACCGTTAAACATTTATATATACATTATGATTAATTCACAAGACATCAAGAAGGGTACCTGCATCCGTATGGACGGCAAGTTGTACTTCTGCATCGATTTCCTGCATCGCAAGCCAGGAAAGGGTAACACCATCATGAACGTGACTCTGAAGGACGTTGTTAGTGGCAATGTGCTTGAGCGTCGCTTCAATATCGGTGAGAAACTGGAAGACGTGCGTGTTGAGCGTCGTCCCTATCAGTATCTTTACAAGGAAGGTGAGGACTACATCTTTATGAATAACGAGACTTTCGAGCAAATCACTATTCCTGAGGACCAGATCACAGGTGTGAAGTTCATGAAGGAAGGTCAAAATGTTGAGGTTGTGGCAGATGCCAGCACAGAGACTGTACTCTATGCCGAACTTCCCGCCAAGGTTCATCTGCAGATTACTTGGACCGAGCCGGGTCTGAAGGGCGACACTGCTACCAACACACTGAAGCCTGCCAAGGTGGAGACTGGCGCAGAAGTACGCGTTCCTTTGTTCATCAACGAAGGCGAGACCGTGGAAATCGACACTCGCGATGGTTCTTATCTGGGCCGCGTAAAGGTGTAAGGCACGAAACTTATTGAGTTCTTAAGACAATAAAAGGCACACTTTCACGTGTGCCTTTTTGTTTGTTCTATGTTTTGAGTTATAATCCTCTTGCCTTCAGCAGTCCCGAAGCGTCGGGACTTGTCAGACCAGTGAAGTCTGTAAACATTTGCATCAAGTCGCCAGTGTTGCCACGACTCAGAACCTTATCACAGAAATCTTGTCCTGTCTCGGGAGCTAAAGCTCCACGTTTTGCAAAGACATCAGCAATGTTTACGGCCAGCACCTCTGTCCACAGATAACTGTAGTATCCAGCAGCATAGCCTCCCCCCCATACGTGGTTAAAGTAACTGGTACTGTAACGGGGAGGTATTTGTGTGTTCAATAGTCCTACTTGTTGCAGAGCCTTTTTCTCAAATTCAGGAGCTTGCTCTGCAGTAGGGATTTCCTTGGACGAGAGCATGTGCCAAGCTAAGTCCACACATGTGGCAGCAAGGTTTTCGCCAAGGGCATAGGCGGTTTGGAAGTTGATGGACTTAAGCATGCGCTCCTTCAGGTCGGCAGGCATCGGTTCCCCTGTTTCATAGTGTCGGGCATAGTGGTCAAACACCTCGGGGATGGAGGCAAAGGATTCGTTGAACTGCGAAGGCATCTCGACGAAGTCACGCGCAACAGACGTTCCACTCAAGCGGTTATATTGACAATCGGAAAGCATACCGTGTAGGGCATGACCAAATTCATGGAAGAGGGTTGTTACTTCATCCCAAGTCAGCAGTGAAGGTTGTCCTTCGGGTGCTTTGGCATTGTTGCAAACATTGAAGATAATGGGTAGCTGTGCTCGCCGACGGCTTTGCTTGGCAAAACCATCCATCCATGCTCCACCTCGCTTTGTTGGCCGACGGAAGTAGTCACAATAGAAGAGTGCTTTCTGTTGTCCGTTCTTATCGAATACCTCAAAGACTTTCATGTCGGGATGATAAGTGGGAATGTCAGTTCGTTGTTTAAAGGTAAGTCCGTATGCACGGTTAGCGGCGTAGAAGACACCATTCTCCAGTACACTGTCCACATTAAAGTAAGGCTTAACCTCGTCCTCTGATATATTCAACATCTCCTTCTTCATTTTTGCCGAATAATAGAATCGGTCATAGGGTTGCAGTTCGAAGTCAGGTCCTTCCGTTTTGCGTGCAAACTCTTCAATAGCCCTTGTCTCTGCATCTGCCTTCGGGTTATATTCTGCAATCAGCTTCTTCAGGAAGGCATACACGTTATCGGGTTTTCCAGCCATAGTCTTCTCCAATGAGTATGAGGCATAGTTAGGATAGCCCATGAGTTCGGCTTGTTCTGCTCTCAGTTTTGCAATCTCCACCACGATGGGGAAAGTGTTGTGCTTGCCTGTTCCATCAGCACGGTGGACAGAAGCCTCAAACACCTTGCGACGCAGGTCGCGGTTGTCCAGATTGGCCAGCAAGGGTTGTTGCGTAGTGTTAATGATAACAATAGCATAAGGGGCTTTGCCACCTCTGCTTTCGGCGTCTTTGGCACATTGGGCAATGTCGGCCTCACTTAATCCTGCCAGTTCTTCTTTATTATCCACCCATATGACGGCGTCGTTCGTGGCGTCAGGCAGCACGTCGCCCCACTGTGTTTGGAGGTCGGAGATACGCAGGTTGATTTCTTTCATCCGCTTCATGTCCTTGTCCGAGAGCAATGCACCTTTGCGAACAAACTCTTTATATGTTTCTTCCAAAAGTTTGCGATCCTCGCCCTGAAGTGTACCGAACTCGCGCTCATACACTTGTTTTATACGTCCGAACAATTCTTTATTAAAGGCAATATCATTCTCTAGGTCTGTCAGCATTGGTGTTACCTTTTTCTCAATGTCTCCCATTTCCGGTGTCTTGTCAGCCTCTACCAGAGCAAAAAAGGTACGGCTTACGCGATTCAGTAGTTTGCCACTTTCTTCGTAGGCCAGAATGGTGTTTTCAAAAGTGGCTGAGTCCTGATTCTCCACGATTTGGGCAATTTCGTCACGCTTCTGCTCGATGGCATTCTCGAAGGCGGGCAGATAGTCTTCCACTCCGATCTTGCTGAAGTCAGGGGCGCCATAGGGCAATGTGCTCTCTTGTAGCAGAGGATTCTCACGTTCCGTGTTTTGGCACGCGGTAAACTGTACGATGCTTGTCGACAGCACAGCCGCCGTAAGCCCGAGTTTCATGATTTTCTTTTTCATCTTGTAATAATTTATATGAGTACTGATATTCCAGACCTTGACGAAGTCTAATTCAAACATCACCTAATCATTACCTTTTTATCATTCTTTATGTATATTCCTTTTTGGTGTGGATTCGTTGGGACTCGACTTCCGGAAAGGGCATAAACGACCGGCGTCGTGGCAGTCTTGGGGTGTATGGCAGTGATTCCTACTGCGGTTTCGAGCTCCTGCTGAAGTGCCTTCAAGTCTGCCGTGAATCCCACATAGCTGATGACGGAACATCCCTGCGCATTGGTGGAAGTCAGACCGAACACAGTCTCACCTGTCAGTTCGTAGCCCTTGTTCTCGTCGATGCTCCAGGAGACCATGATGCGACCATCCTTGAGGGTACGGACATCGGTGGGATTGACGATGTTTACCCACGTGCCGTTGATGAACCACAGTTGCGAGTCGCCCTTGGTCTTCGATACCTCAGTAGCCACAGCCACCAGGTATTTCATGCCCGGCTCGCGGTATTTCTTTTCCATGTAACGAAGCGCAATGTTCTGTGCTCCCTTCTTGGTGATGGTGATAGTGTTCTCCTTGCTGCTGTAGGTGATGTCCGATGAACCGAGACGGTCGCTGACACGATTGCGATACCAGTCATAAGCCTTCCATGCATACAGATTGGTGGGGATGGAAGCTTCTATGCTCATGGAAGTCTGGTGTAGCGTACCGAACCCATCGGTATAGGTTATGCTGATGTCAGCCTTTCCTTCTTTCTGGCCAGCATAGATGAGTCCGTCACGGATGTATGCCACCTGTGGGTCGCTACTCTCGCACACGGCATCAAGGGTGACGAATTGCGAGGTCCCATCGGCAAGTGTGGCCTTAACGGCAAAAGTGCGTGTCTGTCCTAAGAATAGTTTCACGGTGGCGGGAGTTGCCTGAATGCTTTGTACTTCAGCTACGTCCTCGGTTATCAGGTTGTTGTTGTCAATCTTAATGGAGACTTCATTTCCTTCATAGGTCACTTCTTTGCTGAAACGTACCGACTGCTTGATTCCCAGTCCCACATTATTC
>JAGCVH010000017.1 GCA_017962495.1 Bacteroidaceae bacterium | reverse complement strand
TCCGTTTGTCCAATGATGCTGGACATACTTGGACAACGAAAGAAAAATTAACAAATCTTAACTATACGCAAGTCAAGATGTAGGTAGTTTTTAGCGAAAGATTGCCTGGGTCACGATTCCTCCATCAGGGGAAAACCGTTACCCAAAAACCAAAGAAGAGTGAGTATCAAATGTTGTCCGTCTGGACTATTCCGAAGTTCGCAAAAGGACGCATTAAGAACAGGTAGTAATGCTCTGTGTTACCGCGATGTTACCAGCTCTTCGAAGGCATTTTGAAATAGTAAAATCAATTTGTAGGATTTTGATATTCAATCTTCTATCTCGCAAAGGTTTTAATTGGGTTGGATATCCGTAGGCGCTACTAAGGGTAACAAAAGGAGTGTTTATACAGCACTCCTTTTTCTTTTATACTTTAGTCACTATTATGTACATATTATGTACACAAAGGATAATTTGTTATCCGTTGCTCATATGTCTTTGTTGTTAAGTGAAATATCATATATTGTCAAGAAATGACAGAAATTATATTTGTATGAAACATATATCAAAGAAAAATCGTAGCTTTGCAAATGAAATTACTCTACAACAATAGAAGATGGACAAAACTAAAATTCAATCATTAAAAGATTTTTTCTTGCATGATGAGTTCGCACGACAGAACGGCATAGAGATAATAGAGATAGCTGAGGGCTATGCTCGTACGCAAGTATGTATAAAACCCTTCCATCTAAATGCAGGTGGCAAAGTGCAAGGAGGCGTGCTTTTTACATTAGCTGATCTGGCTTTCGCTGCAGCAACAAACAGTCATGGTACTCTCACAGTCACATCTTCTGCTAACATTACATTCGTGCGTGGAACCAGTGCAGGAGTCATTACCGCTGAAGCACATGAACTTGTAAACTCTCGCCATTTGCCATTTTGTGAAGTACGTGTCACAGACGATGCTGGTAAACTCCTTGCTATCTTCACTGCAAGCGGATATCGCAAGGAAGTCAAATCAACAATCTCTTAATAATGGAGCATACTTTTTATATAATAATGTAAGGACTTCTATCTCTAGTATCTCTTTAATCGTAGATTTTATCCAATTATAGATAAACAAAAAGCTATAAAGAAATGAAAAAGTTATTCTTTTTGATGACTATAATGCTGACGTTGACATCTCGTGCACAAGAGTATAAAGCTCCCGCACCAATGTATCGTGATCCTGTGACCGATGGTGCAGCAGACCCTGTAGTCTTTTATAATAGGTCAGAAAAGGCATGGTGGGCGCTTTATACTCAGCGACGTGCAAATCAGGAAACGTCTGATGTCGCCTATTGCTATGGTAATCCTATCGGTATTGCTGAGAGTATAAATAATGGGAAGTCGTGGTACTATCGTGGTACACTCGACCTTGATTTCGAACATGGTCATAACACGTTCTGGGCTCCTGAAGTGGTCTATCACAAGGGAACCTATCATCTCTTCGTAACATATATACGCGGAGTGCATAACCACTGGGAAGGCGAATCTACAACGATGCACTATACAAGTAAAAATTGTTGGAATTGGAAATATCGTGGACCTGTGAACTTCGGTGACAAAAGCGTCATAGACATCACGCTTTGTCAAGACGAGGATGGACTATGGCATGCATGGTATAAAAAAAACGATCAAGTCAATATCTGGACTTCCGAGAGTCGTGACTTGAAACACTGGACGCAAGGACGTCCGGCAGAGATAGAGGGTGCCTGTGAAGGTCCAAAGGTGTTTCGTTTTGCAAACTATTACTGGATGCTTACTGACGAGTGGCATGGTATGCGTCTCTATCGTTCGACTGATTTAAAGAAGTGGGAGAAGCAGGGGTGCATCCTCGAAGATGCCACCAGTCGGCCTGATGATACTCCAAGCGGTGCTCATGGAGACGTAGTGGTAGTCGGTAGCAAGGCATACATCTTTTATTTCACTCATCCTGGACGTACCACCCACTCGCAAACGCACATGAACAAGATTGGCAACATTCCTTATGAAGAGCGTCGTTCCTCTTTAGAATGTGGTGAACTCGTCTTTAATAATGGTACACTCAAATGCCTTCGTACGGACTTCGACTTTTATCTTCCGAGTCTTGACAAATAATATGAATAGTGAAATAATTGGAGTACACATACTAAACACATTACTACAGAAGAACATAAAAATGATCGATTGATATCAAATACATAATTACCTTATTTTATCGTATCATGAAAACAACAGCACTAATAAGATTTATTACTTTAATAGCATTAGTTTCTGCATCTACAACGGTTTCTCAAGCAAAGAAGTGGAAGCCTATAAAATTAACACGAGAGATTACTCATCCCCAACCGATGACTGGGCTTGTATTATGGCCATCGGAAGCACGAAGGCTTCAAAGTACTTATGGTCAGGCTTTTCAGTTGGAGTTCTCCTATTGCCTACCAAGTATGGTTGTCAAAGGATGTGAGGATGATGGAACCATCGTGTATGACTGGAGTTGGTTTGACAAAATATTGGAAGATGTTGCAAGTCGAGACCATCAACTGATAGCTCGCTTTCGCTATGAATATCCTTCGAGTCGGGATGTTGATGGAAATAGAGGGACAACTGCTGTGCCAGCTTATATAAAACAACAGAATGACTATTCTGAGACTTTTGCCAGTAATCCGAATAACGATGGTCCAACCTGGTATGCCGATTGGAATAATGCAGAACTTCAACGATTTACCTTGCAATTCTACACGGATTTTGCCAAGCGATATGCTCACGATAAACGGTTAGCCTTTTTAGAGGTTGGCTTTGGACACTGGTCGGAATACCATATCTATGGAACAAAACTGGATTTGGGTAAGAACTTCCCTTCAAAGGCCTTCCAGAAACAATTCTACGAACACATGAGTAAAGTAATGACAGATATTCCTTGGGCCGTTTCTATTAATGCTGGGGATAGTCGGTACTCTCCTGTAACCGCTGACAGTACTCTGCTGGCATTATCCTTTGGCTTGTTCGATGACTCTTTTATGCATAAGAGTCATGAACTCAGTAGTGGTGGTGGTTTTAACGAACGATGCTGGAATGCTATTAATTGTGGCACTCGTTGGCAGACAGGTGTATGTGGAGGTGAAATCAGTTATTATTCATCCAATGACCAAAAGAATTTCCTCAATCCAGAAGGTCATTATGGTCACACCTGGGAGGAGCAAGCCGCTAAATACCATATTACTTTCATGATATGCAATGATGCTCCACGAGGAGGTGTAGCTACTGCTGAACGTTTTCGAGAAGGTTCTTTAGCTACAGGTTATCGCTTTCTTGTGAAGCAATGCGAGACGAATGGCTCTACAACACGTCTGCGTGTCTCCAATGAAGGTGTTGCCCCTCTTTATCGAGATGCTTGGTTTGCCATAGGAGACATTCGTTCCAATACATCCCTTCGTGGTTTACTTCCAAATAATGAGTGCTGGATTGAGATACCTGCAGTACCCAATCGCGATGGTAGCAACATACAGATTGTCAGCGACAACATCTTGCCCAAACAAACAATCGAATTTGTTGCCGACCTCAAGGGTAAATGATAAGTCTCGTGTTTACTCAAATCTGATGCTGCGAGCAGGTAGAATGCGGGAAACGAGGAAACTTGGGAGGACAAGGGCGAGTGTAGCAATGAAGAAGGTGACAATATTGATGAAAAGAATCCAAGTCCAAGAGAGATCTACAGGGACCGCATCGACATAATAGGTGGAAGCATCGAGATGGATAAGACCAAACTTGTTTTGTATTAAACAGAAAGCTATTCCAAGCAGGTTTCCAACTAACATGCCCCGTCCGACAATAAGCATTGCGAAATAGATGAATATATGTCTCAGTCGCTTGTTCGTGCTTCCCAAAGCCTTCATAATGCCGATGAACTGAGTGCGTTCGAGAATGATGATGAGTAATCCACTAACTGTGGTGAAGCAGGCAACTGCAATCATAAGGGCAAGGATGATGACGACATTGAGGTCGAGCAAATCGAGCCAGGCAAATATATGAGGATATAGTTCTTTGATGGTGGGCGATGTATAGTTCTGTCCATAATTGTCTTGCTTGTGATTAATCCTTTTTGCGATTGCCTCAGACACCAATGAAAGATGGTCCATATCCGATACTGAGACCTCTGCCCCACTCGACTGGTCACTCTCGAACCGAAGCAACTGATGGCAGGTGTAATAGTCACAAAACACCAGACGATTGTCATATTCCGACAGATTGGTGGCATAAATGGCTTGAACCTTGAAGCTCCGGGCTCGTAAGGTTTCTTCAAAGAAATAAGCATATACCTTATCGCCAACACTCAAATGTAATTGACGTGCAAGACGTTGGGAAATAACAAGTCGACCAGAACTCTCACTTCCTGAGAATGGTTCGTCAATAGTTCCGTCCACAAGTACACTACGCAGGAAACGCAAGTCGTAATTCTCATCAATACCCCGAAAGGCCACACCCTGAAAGCTCTCGTTTGTCTTCAGCATTCCAGACTTCATGCAGAAGCGCTGTACGTGTGTCACATCAGGAATGCTTTCAATAACGCTTACAAGACTATCCGTAATGGCGACAGGTCGATAGTCATCGGAAAAGGATGACTGAAAGTTTTGCACCACAATATGGTTGCCTATACCGATAATCTTTTGTTGAACCTCACGCTTGAACCCAAGTGCAACGGAGACAGAGAGAATCATGACGGCAATGCCCAAAGCGACACCTGCCGTTGCAATAAGTATTGCCGTTCGCGAAGCCTTTCGCGTACGGTTTCCTCCATCATAAAGTCTGTGAGCAATGAACCAAGTCAGAGACATCGTTGCAAGGGTTTGTTTTCCAGGTAAGACGCCTTACAACTTTGTACCGGGATAAGCCTCCAAAGCCTTTTGCAGTACGAACAAAGCCCTTCGCAAGTCTTTCTTCTTCAGGACATAGGCCAGACGCACCTGATCGCGTCCTGCACCCGGAGTCGTGTAGAAACCACTTGCTGGTGCCATCATCACCGTCTCGCCTTCGTATGAGAAATCGCTCAGGCACCAGGCACAGAACTTCTCTGCATCGTCGACAGGAAGTTTTGCCACCGTATAGAAAGCACCCATAGGAATGGGACTATAGACGCCAGGAATCCTGTTCAAGCCATCAATCAGGCACTTACGCCTTTCCACGTAATCGTCATAAACCTCACGACCATATTCCTCTGGCTCGTCGAGAGAGGCTTCTGCGGCAATCTGACCGATAAGAGGAGGACTCAGGCGAGCCTGGCAAAACTTCATGACGGCCTTGCGAACATCCTTATTCTTAGTCACCAACGCACCAATGCGAATGCCACATTCTGAATAACGTTTCGAGACGGAATCAATCAGGATGACGTTGTTCTCTATGCCTTCGAGATGGCAAGCCGAAATGTATGGACTGCCGGTATAGATGAACTCGCGATAGACTTCGTCACTAAATAGATAGAGGTCGTATTTCTTCACGAGGTCGCGTATCTGATTCATCTCCCGACGGGTATAGAGGTAACCCGTGGGATTATTGGGATTGCAGATGAGGATTGCTCGTGTACGTTCGTTTATAAGCTCTTCGAACTTCTCCACCTTAGGCAATGAGAAACCTTCTTCTATCGTTGTGGCGATGGTTCGGATTACAGCACCTGCCGAGATGGCAAAGGCCATATAGTTGGCATAAGCAGGTTCGGGAACGATGATTTCATCGCCTGGATTCAGGCAAGCCAGGAAAGAAAACAGCACAGCCTCACTTCCGCCACTGGTGATGATGATGTCGTCGGCAGTAACATCGATGTTGAATTTCTTGTAATAATCCACCAGTTTTCGCCTGTAACTTAGGAAACCCTGCGAAGGACTGTATTCCAATATGTTACGATCGATATTCCGAATGGCCTCGAGTGCCGACTTGGGTGTTGGCAGGTCGGGCTGTCCGATATTCAGATGGTAAACCTTCACTCCACGTTCTTTGGCTGCAAAGGCCAGAGGAGCAAGTTTGCGGATAGGTGATTCAGGCATCTCATGCCCGCGTACAGAAATCTTTGGCATCTTACAATATAAATTTCCGTGCAAAAATACGAAATAATTACGAATTACGAGTTACGAAAGATGAAATAATTACAAATTACCAATTAGGAAACACGATTAAATTGCGAATTGTTCATTGCGTTTTGTGAATTAATTACTACTTTTGCACTATGAACAAGCAATTCGAACGCACTTCAGCCCTTCTGGGTGATGAAGCTATCCAACGCCTAAGCCAGAGTCACGTCGCCGTCTTTGGCATTGGTGGTGTAGGCGGATATGTTTGCGAGGTGCTTGCCCGAAGCGGAGTCGGAGAACTTACGCTCTTCGACAAGGATTGTGTCGATGTCACTAATCTCAACCGCCAGATTATAGCCCTCCACAGCACGGTTGGACAACCGAAAGTGGAGGTAATGGCTCAGCGCATTGCAGACATCACTCCCGAGTGCATCGTTCATGCCTGCCACATGTTCTACCTTCCAGAGAATGCCGACGAAGTGGACCTTGCGCAATTCTCTTATATCGTCGACTGCATCGACAACGTCACAGCCAAACTCGAACTCATACGCAGGTGTCATCGACTCCGTTTGCCCATCATCAGCAGCATGGGTGCTGCCAACAAGCTCGATGCCACAGCCTTTCGCGTGTCGGACCTCTCGAAGACGCAAGTCGACCCGCTAGCTCGCATCCTCCGTCAGAAGTTGCGTCGCGAAGGCATTCATCACCTGCGGGTTGTCTATAGCGAGGAACCTCCACTCCCTTCTTCCCTTATGCGTGAAGAGGATGGTCGACCTGTTCCTGCCAGCAATGCCTGGGTTCCGCCTGCAGCCGGACTGGTCATCGGTGGCGAAGTGGTGAAAGACCTCATCAAGGCTTAACGTAAATCGAACGCTTGTTCGAATGCAATCGAACATAGGTTCGATGACCTTTGAATATAGGTTCGATTGCCTTTGAGCCTATATTCGATTCCACATGTACATATATACGATTGTACAAGCATAATCGCACGATAGGACAACCTATCGAACACACTTGTACAACCTTAGTCACTTGCTTGCTCGAGCACGAAGGAGTGCTTCGCCTTATCCGATTACCTTGAAACGGGCAAAGCGCAACAACAGCTGTTTCTGTCCTGCATTCTCGAACACGACAGTAGCTTTCGTGTCGAGTCCACTCCCTTCAAGAGCCGTTACGACTCCGCGTCCAAAGCGAACATGCTCTATCTTCGAACCCACCGACACCTGACTGCCACTCGGCAAAGGCGTAGATCCTGTGAAAGGCGACTGCATGCTTCGTACGGGTTTCATCGAGGGTGGAGGCGTAACAGGAGTTGTTCTGTCAGTCGAAGGCCTGGAAGTGAAGGAGGAATGGAGTGAAGAAGTGATGGAGTGATGATGTGAGGAAGAGGGGCGTTCTTCCTTTTCTCTTCCAAAGAGGAGACTGCTCTTGGGCTTGGCAGAAGTCAGGTATTGCGAATCTATTTCATTGAGGAATCGACTGCGCTGGTTGTTCTGGAACTTGCCGTACCTGACACGCGAATGACTCCAAGTAAAGTAGAGACGCGATTGAGCGCGGGTTGTGGCAACATAAAACAAGCGTCGCTCTTCCTCGATGTTTCCTTCGTCGATTGCCATTTCGGAGGGGAACAGACTCTCTTCAAGACCTACGACAAAGACTACTGGGAACTCGAGACCCTTAGCAGAATGGATGGTCATGAGTGTGATGCAAGCTCCGTCCTCCGGCAACTGTTTATCGGCATCAGTCATCAAAGACACACTTTGCAGGAAATCGGCAAGCTCGGCTCTTTGACCCTCTTCCTGACGGTCGTCGACAAAGGAAGTGATGCTGTCCATAAGTTCCTGCAAATTGGCCTGACGGTCGCGGTCCTCGGGTTCTTTCCCTGCAAAAATCTCAGCATACAATCCCGAATCCTTAACGATTCCTTGTGCGATGATGCTTGCGTCGTCAGTCGAGAGCCTGCGATTGTAACTTTCAATGAGTTCGGCAAAGCGTTGCAGACGAGTTTGCGTGGAAGGACTCACTTGCAAACCATAATTAAGAGGATTACTGAGCACTTCGAAAGGAGGCACAGCGTGGTCAACTGCTGTTGAGAAGACCTTATCGAGTGTGGTCTTTCCTATCCCTCTCGCCGGAACATTGACAATGCGTCGGAGTGCTTCCTCATCGTGCTGATTGACAACGAGTCGCATGTAAGCCAAAGCATCCTTAACCTCCTTGCGCTGATAGAACGAGAGTCCGCCGTAGATGCGATAAGGATATTTGCGATGCAAGAACTCTTCCTCGAAGACTCGACTCTGATCGTTAGTGCGATAAAGAATGGCTATGTCGCCATAATTGTACTCGTCCTTTTTGCAGAGTTCATAGATGCGACGAGCAACGACTGAGGCTTCTTCCTTATCGCTATAGGCCTCGAGAACAGGTATCTGCTCGCCTACCTCCTTCTCACTGAAGACAGACTTCTGGATTTGTCGGCGGTTGTGCTTGATGATGCTATTAGCCGCAGCAACGATGGTTTGCGTCGAACGATAGTTCTGTTCAAGCTTAAATAGTTTTGCATCGCGGTACATCTTCTGGAAAGTGAGGATGTTATCGATGCGTGCTCCACGAAAACTATAGATGCTCTGGGCGTCGTCACCAACCACACAAACGCGTTGACGATGTTCGGTAAGTAACCACACGATGCGGTGCTGGGCGTAGTTCGTGTCCTGATACTCATCGACAAGAACAAACTGAAAGCGTTCCTCATATCGACTACGAATATCTTCATGCTCGCTTAAGAGGATGTAAGTGTTAAGAAGCAAGTCGTCGAAGTCCATTGCATCGGCTTGTCGGAGTCGTTGTTGATAGGTAGAGTATATCTCATGTATGCGACTCATGCGAGAGAGTTGGTCGCGTCGCATCAGGTCGAAATTGCGTGCATATTGTGACGGACGAATAAGTTCGTTCTTTGCTTCACTTATCCTATGGGCAACGACACCAGGACGATAGACCTTGTCGTCGAAACCCATCTCGCGAATGATAGTCTTAATGAGTGAAGCCGAATCCTTATCGTCGTAAATGGTGTAATGAGGAGTGAAGCCTAAAGTGTCGCATTCGATGCGAAGGATGCGAGAGAAGATGCTGTGAAAGGTTCCCATCCAAAGGGGTGCAGCCTCATGTTCGCCCACAAGTTTACCTATGCGTTCGCGCATCTCTCGAGCCGCTTTGTTGGTAAAGGTAAGGGCTAGAATCGACCAAGGTTCTATGCCTTGTTGCATGAGCCACGCAATCTTGTAAGTGAGCACACGAGTCTTACCGCTACCTGCACCAGCAATTACGAGGGATGGCGCATCTATACAGCGAACGGCCTCCCATTGGGCAGGATTAAGCGACTCTCCCCAGAACTCTTCACTTATAGGGAGGGACGTCGTTTCACTTCCTTGAGGCTTAAAGTCAACGGGTCTTTTATTCGACATCAGCTTCCAAGTTATCGACGTCAAGCAAATGGAGTTGGAGAGCACGAACAACAAGTCGGGTTGCATTCACACCCACGCGTTCGCCTTCTGGGAAGAGGCGATTGATGAGTTCGTTCTGTCGTTTCTCGAGACTCTTTGTACCGAAAGGCATTCCTCGCAATTGGGTTATCATCTCCTTGGTGTAACCAAGTGCCAAGTGGCGAAGGAAGCGTTCGTCGTATTCATCGATATCATAGTTAATCATCGCATCGCGCTTGAGCGTTTCCGACATAACGGAGTTCTTGAAGCGTTCTACAATCTTCTCAAGTATGGGTTGATTGAACACAAGCTGACGACCTTTCATGACCAGCATCACATCATCGCGAGTAAGGAGTTCGCCAGTCTTCAGAATGATGCCGTCGGCACCTGCTTTCAAGACTTCCACCCAAAGGCGTTCGTTTAGGATTTCGCCTGTAAAGATGAGCACGTGACAATGAGGATAACGCGTGCGAACCTGACGACAAATCTCAACGCCAATGGTCGTACTGCCTCCAAGACCTAAGTCGAGAAGCAACAGGTCGGGTTCGGCCTGACGGAAGAGTTTCCACACTTCGCTCTCATTCTGAGCAGTTCCGATAACTTCGGCTTCTGGAATCTCTGTCCTGAATATTTGTTCAGTACCCTTCAGTTCCAGTTTGACGTCTTCGACGATAATTACTTTAAACTTATCCATGATATGATTATACGATTTAATATTCTACATTAATATTTTTAGTTTTCACTTGCTTTTAGTAGTGTAAAGAATATTTCGTAGCCTCCATCGTCTGATGCCTGAGCAACAAGTCTGCAACCAGGATGACCCATAAAGGTGTCGTGCTCTCGCAATATCTGTTTGGCAACGAGGAAGGATATTTGTTCACTTTCTGGGAAGAACAAAGCATCGAGTTGCTCTGCACTCGGACATGTGGTGGAGTCATGAATGGTGAAACGTAGGAAAGCACCATCATCAGTACAAGTGAGACGATATTGTCCACCCTCATGCAACATGCCTTGAAGCAACGATTCGAAGAGTTGCATAAGCCAGACCGAGTCTGCCCAAACGGGCATTTGAGATGAATCGTCCTGTGGTTCTTCGATTTGCAGTTGAGCGTTCACATTCATCTTTCGACACAATCGAGTCATCGTCTCCTGCAGATGGGAAGAAAGAGCTTGTGTATCGATGCGTTGACGACGGAATGAGGGTTGAGTCACTTGTGCGTCGGCTTGTCGACAAAACAAGGTATAAAGTTGATGATAGTACTTCACCAATTCGTGCAGTTGTTCGATATCGTTGTCTTCTATCCTTTCGGCCAACAGACGGATGCGCGAAGGATAATACATCGATTCGTGCTTAATGGTTGAAAGGCAGTTGTCGAGTATTTGATTCTGTACATACAGACGATTCTCCTCGAAATTAAGCTTGGCATCTTCATCGCTCAACGACGATATCTCTTCGCGAAGCGCATATTGAGGAACAACAGACAAATCGGCAACCTGAGTTTGATATTTGCGAGCCCATTGGTGCATCTGCGGGTAACTGGAGGTTTGCGAAAGGAATTCCTGTGGCGAAGGCGACTCTCGTGCAATAGTGAAGAGTTGCAATAGGTAGTCCTTCAGGGCATTGACGTCGCGACGCTTGTCAAATATGGTTCTGACGATAAGCCGATATCCATAATAAAGGATGAAGACGGAAGCAATCAGAATCATTATCATCAGGATGTTGCTGTTGCGATGGGCTTGTTCGAGACGAAGGAAATAGGTAGGCAACTCCTTGTCCTGATGCGTGAAACGATGCATGCGGATGCAAGCACGATTGTTATACTGATACAAGGGCCAGTCATTAAGAGCCAATGCGGCAAGTGACAGTTCATTACGCAAGCCCACAATCAAGTCATAATCGGCTTTCACGCCTTCTTTCGCCCATTTCAGTTCAGGTGCGTCTTCCTGTATGTCTATCTTTCCTGAAAGCAACAAAGGAGGCTGGTCTGGATGCTCTTTATTCAAAGCCTCAATAGCCTTTCCTCCATAGTAAACTGCATCCTCATAACGCCCTTCGACATTAGCAATGTAGAGTGAGTCGTAATAGTCTGTCGTCTCGTCTGCAAATACTTGCACGGAGGCGAACAATATTAGGACAATCATCCTTATCACACGAGGCAGACGGAAATAGAAGGTACTACCCTGCCCCAACTTGCTCTTAACGCCAAAGTCGCATGAGGAGAAGAAAGATGATGTCTTCTTGTATTTATCGATAATCCCTCGACAGTTCATCAAACCAAAACCGAAACCCTTATCGTCGTCATTATTACCTATCCGACTCGAATCATACACCTTACTGCTGTTCAGCGTCTCCACATCTTCTTCCGACAATCCGCATCCGGTGTCCGTTACACTTACTTCAACAATCTCGTCAGTATATGTTGCAGACAAGGTTACAGTGCCACCCTTCGGTGTGAACTTGCGTGCATTGTCGCAAAGTGTATTAATCATAAACAGGGTCAAGCTTTCATCTGCTTTAACGCTTGCATCTGTGGGATTAACAACAAGTCTAATGCCTTTCTGGTCAAAGCTATAATGACCCTCTGCCACAATCTGCAATAGTTTCTTCAATGGGAAACTGGTGATGTGCAGACTCAGTTGTCCGCGTTGCATCGTAATCCATTGCGTGAGCAAGGCATTGTATTTCTCTATCTGTTGTGAGAGTTCCACGATGTAATCCCTGCGCTCGTCGGCTATGTGACCGCTTTGTCTCATTCGAAGCACTTCACCTCCAATGCGATCGAGGAAAGGAATTATGCTATGAGCCAGAGACACTTTGGCCCGATTCTCTGCATTCTTGCGTTTGTTCTCCTCCAAATCGTGATTCGTCAACACGAGTTTGTCCTCTATCTCTTCTTTGCTTTCGAGAAGTTCTTTCAGTTCTTCTTCGTTCCATTGCTTGAAATCGAGAAGCGCACGCCAACGATTCTCTTTCAGTTCACGAAGGGAATTATCCGTTCGTCGAGTCAGTCGGAAGCGGAAGAGTGTGGCTAATATCAAAGCCAAGACCACCAACATGATGCAAAGCAACATACGCCAGTGCAATGCTGAGTTTTGATGTTGGAGTTCGGCAGTTCTGTTCTCAAGTTCCAGGTTCTGGTTGGTTGCCTGCACCAGTTCGAGATAGAAGTTCCGGTTGTAGTCCGACGCTTGTTTGTTGCCAAGCGCACTATAAGTCAGACTCAATTGTTGTCGTATGCCTGCGATCCATTCTGGGAAGGTGGAAATAAGTGTGTCCTTTATCCATTCATTCTCGACGCATCGTTCCACATCGTCAGGATTGAATATCGAAAGCGTGTCGGGCGATATGTCGCCATAATAAAGAAGATGATGCTTGTTGACGCAATGAATGGCATTTGCATAACTCTCTAACGACTGCTCGTAATCGCCCTTGTGGAAATAGATTTCTCCCAGACTTCTGTAGGTGCAAGCCGTCTGATAGAGGTCGCCGTATTCTTTAAACAGTCTTAGAGCGCGTTCGGCAAGCGTCAAAGGCATGTAGGAGTCGTCGTCATAGTTCTCGAGAACTTGCAATCGAAGCAGATTGTAGGCGTCAGTACGTTCGTGCTGGATGAGCGAATCGTTGTCAAGGAACATGATTGAGAACGCTTGCAGGCAGTTGGCCTCGAAGTATTTCATCCCATTCCTTCGACTTGTAATGTAGGCATTGAACAAGTAGTCGAACTCCTGCAGAGTGATGTCTTCGGCATTCCTGCCCTCCACCAATCCGCCTGGTCCCAACATATAGTTATAGTACACCCATTGTGCCGTATCTACGTGTGTCTGAAGCAGATATGGAACGACAACGAGTTCGTCTCGTGCCATAGAATCCTGTTCCTGATAGAAGTAATAGGTAGAGGCGATGATGTGAAATTCCGTGCGGGCATAAGTCCACAGTTCCTTCTCGTGTGCTGTCAGGCGTTCCTCTCGTCCTGTTATGCGTCGGATGCGTCGTTCGGCAGTACTCTTAATCTTGAAGAAGTGTTCACCGTCACCCGTTCGTTGTGCGGCTTTCATCTCCATCATGTCGGCACAGAGATGAATCAAGTGTTTTCTGCTGTCGGTTCTAATCTCGTCAATGATGCTATCCATCCCGTCGAAGTCCATCTGTTGATAAGCCACGAAGGCAAGATTACATCGGGCTTCATTCCTGCCATCGTTGTAATCTTTAGAAAGAGAGAACGCCTCATTGGCAAGGAGGCGTGTGGAGTCGGTGTTTATATAGCGAAAATGGTAGGCTCTGGCGTTAAGTGAGTCTACCTCGTTTTTCAATGGTGATGTTTCCAGCTTTCCACATGCCGTAAGGAGAAGCAGAAAGCCGAAAAAGAAAAGGTTTCGCCTAATTCGCATTTAAGATTTTCTCCATTTCAGCAAAGTCTTTACCCATGTTCAGGTTTAGATAGATGCGATAGAGTGGCGACGCCCAGCGTTTCGAGTCCTCTGGTGCCAGTTTACGCACTTGTTCCATCGGTTCTCTTGCTTCGCGATAGAGTCCCATCAGTATTTCTCTGTCCTTCTTGCACTTGGGATTGCGGATATCGTTGCAAGCGGTTTCTGCAAAGACGACGGCTTTGTTCAGGTAGGAAATTCCTTTGTTGTAGTAGGCATCAGTCATGAGCGAGTCACAACGGAGTGCTTCATTGGAGACCACGATGCATGAGTCGTAATCCAACTTTCCCAGATACATCTGACTCTTGCCATACCAATAGATAGCGCGATCGCCTACATTCTCGAGCATGGTGTCGCTAAGTGCCAGACCCTCGTCATACAACTTACTGTTGGCATACTCATCCATCAGGTTCAGATAGAAATAGTCGTGACGTGGAAAGTCCTTTGTTCCTTCAAGAAGACTATTGAATCTTTCTTCCTTTTGTCCCAAGGCATCATAGCATCGCACCTTATATTCCTGAAGCGAAGTCCTCAGGGTATCGACGCTACCCTCCATTGCCCTATCGATGTGTTTCAGTGCTTTCTTCGCATCGTTGGCGTTGTATGCCGAAACGGTAGCCCAGTATGCCACACGAGGCAGTAAAGTGTCACTCTTGACGGAAGAATAATACTGGAAGATGGGTTCTTGCGACGATTGTATGTACATGTCGAAGTAAGGGAATGCTTCGGCATATTTGTTTCTCTTGAGCAGGAATTTGCCGCCATTGAGCAGGTTGGTGCGATAAGTCTTAAGGATTTCCCTGCTCTTGTTCCTGTATTTGTATTTCAGTACGCCTTTCTCGTTAGGCAGGCGTTCGATGCTGTCGCACAACAGCAGATATTCGTGCATGCGGAGTATTGTGGAGAAGTACTTAACAGTGTCATAGGATTGCTTAAGGTAGAACTTCATGTTCTCGGCGTCGTTCTGACTGCGCTCGAGTTCCTGTGCCGTATAGTAGATTTCGGCACGCTGGTTCATGTTTATGTCCTCCCTGTTGACTACATCCAGCAATTTTTTCTCTGCTGCAGCTTGGTTCTTGCTGCTCTTTAACGCCGTCTTAGCCTCGCTAAGCAATGTCTTGTACTTGACGGGCTTAGGAGTTGCGTCAGCAGCATAAATCATTGAAAAATGAACATTGAACACTGAAGATTGAAGAACGAGCTCAATAGCCAGAAAAAATATGATTTGCAGATATCTTTTCATAATTCTCAATCCTCAATGTTCAATGGTCAAGTCTGTGTTAGACTCGAGACAGAGTCTCAATGTTCAATGTTCAATGTTCAATGATCAATATACAATCCTTTACTTCAGATATTTTTCAAGTTCTGCAGCCTTTGCCTTCTCACCGATGTTCTTGTAACTAGTCTGAAGTGGATTTGCCCACAAATCTGGCTGATCGGGAGCTTTCTCACGGCACTTCTCGAAATAACCAGCAGCCTCGCGGAAATACTTCTTCACGTACTTCTCTTCTGCTGCGTTTAACTCAGCTTGGGTTTTGTATTTTTTCCCGTCTATATACTGACTATAGTTATTTATTGCTTGACGATAAAGACACATGCCAGACATGTAGATTCCATTTATAAAATCAGGGTCAATTTCTACTGATTTATTATAGAACGGAAGCGCTTCTGCATAATTCTCTTGCACAAATAAGCTTTGTGCTTTACCATAATTAGATATTTTACTATTAGGGTTTTTAGCAAGCATTTTGTCGGCGAAATCGCTCATAGCCTTTGGATCTTGTTTGCCATAGTGAGCCAGCAGATTCTGGATTGCGACTTCGGTATTTGGAGCGTCAGGCATTTTGTCAATCATTATTATAGTCTCGTCAATCCAGCGGGCCGTATCACCCCGCTCGAGGAAAATGAGAGGATAGCTACTTGTAATGAAGTCATTTGTGCCTTTGTCTTCATATTGTAAAGCCATTTCGTAATATTTCTCACAAATATCGAATTTTTTTTGGTTATATGCCAAAGAATAAATGTTGCTTGCAAACATTGAGAAAGGTGTTTCTGGGTTCTTTACCGAGGGATCATCTGCCCACTTGGGATATTTCTGTTCAAAACCCACATACTTGTCAAAAGCAGCAATAGAAGCGTCAAGATCACGATTTTGCATGATAAAGATAGTAAGGTAGGAGTAGTACTGCATCATGCGAGGCATGTCTAGAGCAGCAGCCTCCATTAAAGGTTTTTGAACATAATCCTTGGGATTTCCTTTATCTAGCATACCATAACATCCACCACAGAAAGCATCTAATGACTTTGCCAAAGCGAGTGTGTCAAATGGCTCATGACTTGCAGCTTTATTAAGTTCGGGACTAAAAACATATTTTCCTGCAGAATACATAGCGCGATTAGCTTCAAAAAGTTGCTTTTCAGCTACATGTCCGCTCTCAAGTGCTTGTTTCAAGACGTCAATAGCTTCCAAAGATTTTTCTTTAATGAGACCAGTGTTTTTTGCAATTAGTTCCTTGTTAGCTTTGTCTTTCTTAATCAATTCTTGTTGATTTGCCAAGAACAAAGCATCGACTTCTTCACGTAGTTTAATTCCTTGAGCAACTTGACTCTTGGCTTGTTTCTCAGCGGCTTTCAGGGCAGCTTTCTCTTCAGCAGTTTGTGCGAATACAGAGCTGGCACCTACCAGCATGAGCATCAGAAATAGAATCTTTTTCATTGTTCTCAATTAGTTATTAGGTTAATGCTTTTGTTTATTCTCTCGATTCACGATTTTACGATATGACAATATGATAATGTATATCGTTTAATGCTTAACGTTTAATTGATATCGAATATTGTAAAATTAAATAATTTTAAGACAATTACAAGATAGGAGTTAGATATTACGAATTACGACTTCTAAACTTGAGCATTTGTCTCGCTTCACTCCCCCATCCCCCTCCCTCTTAAGAGAGAGAGGGGCGAGGTCGTTTGCTATTACATTCCCGGAATCTCTGGTGCAGCAAGTTCGGCGGCAGGAGCTTCATCCTCACGGTCAACTACGCATACGTTGCTTATCACATCGTTGCGCTTGGCAATGTCAATGAGCTTCACGCCTTGTGCTACACGACCCGTCAGACGTATGGTGTCGACGTGCATACGCAGAGTGTTGCCCGACTTGTTGATAATCATCAGGTCGTCGTCATCTTTCACCACACGGATGGTGACGAGTTTACCCGTCTTTTCCGTGATGTCGATGGTCTTCACACCCTTAGCTCTGCGCGAGGTCTTACGATAAATGTCGTTGCCTTCCTCATCAGTCAGGGCGCTACGCTTACCATATCCGTTCTCACTGACTACAACGATGGTGTCGTTCTGCGGATCGTTCACAGCAACCATGCCTACCACTTCGTCGTCGCCTCCGTCCAGTATCATGCTCTGCACACCTGTGGCCACACGACCCATCGCGCGAACCTGTTCCTCGTTGAAGCGGATGGCACGTCCGTTGCGATTGGCAATTACGATTTCGTCACTACCGTTGGTCAACTGTACGCTTACTACCTGATCGTCGTCGTTGATGTTGATGGCACGAACGCCCATCGAACGTGGACGGCTGTAATCGGTCAAACAAGTCTTCTTGATGACACCCTTCTTGGTGCAGAAGATGACGAAGTGAGTGGCGCAGAACTCTGGGTCGGCCAGTTTTCGGATGCACAGGCAAGCATTTACCTTGTCGTCCGGCTCAATGTTGAGCATGTTCTGTATGGCACGACCCTTCTGAGCACGAGTTCCTTCGGGAAGTTCATAAACGCGCAACCAGTAGCAACGTCCCTTCTGAGTGAAGAAGAGCATGGTGTTGTGCATCGTTGCGGGATGGATGTACTCCAGGAAGTCGTTATCGCGGGTAGAACCGGCTCTCGACCCTACTCCACCGCGAGTCTGTGCACGGAAGTCGGCCAGCGGCGTACGCTTGATGTAACCCATGTGCGACAGGGTGATGACCACCTCGTCGTCGGCATAGAAGTCTTCGGCGTTAAACTCGCTTGCAGCGGGCTTAATCTCTGTGCGACGCTCGTCTCCGAACTTGTCGCGAACCTCAGCCAGTTCGTCCTTCATCACCTGACGGCACAGGGCGTCGTCATTCAGGATCTGGTTGTAGTATTCTATCTTCTTCTGCAGTTCGTCGAACTCAGCGTGCAGTTTCTCCTGTTGCAGGCCTGTCAACTGAGCCAGGCGCATGTCAACGATGGCCTTTGCCTGCAGTTCGTCCAGTTCAAAGCGATTCATCAAGTTCTGCTGAGCTTCCTGCGGCGTCTTGCTGGCCTTAATGATTCTTACAACCTCGTCGATGTTGTCAGAAGCGATGATCAGTCCTTCAAGGATGTGAGCACGCTCTTCGGCCTTGCGTAGGTCGTACATCGTGCGACGGATAACCACTTCATGGCGATGCTCAACGAAGTTCTTGATGATATCGCGAAGGGTAAGCAATTTGGGACGACCCTTCACCAGAGCAATAGCATTGACGGAGAAGGAAGTCTGCAGGGCTGACATCTTGAACAATTTGTTCATTACCACCTGTGCGTTGGCGTCGCGCTTAACGTCAACAACAATGCGCATACCGTCCTTGTCCGACTCGTCGTTTACATTCGAGATACCTTCTATCTTCTTGTCGTTGGCCAGCTGAGCGATGTACTTGATCAATTCGGCCTTGTTCACGCCGTAAGGAATCTCCGTGAAGACGATGGTGTCGTGTGTGTCGCCAGTCTCAATCTCGCCTTTGGCGCGCATGACGACTCTACCGCGACCTGTCTCGTAAGCGTCCTTGATACCCTGAACACCCATGATGTAGGCGCCTGTGGGGAAGTCAGGACCTTTCACCCACTCCATCAGGTCCAGGCTCTGCAACTCAGGATTGTCGATGAAGGCAATCGAGGCGTTCAGCACCTCCGTCAGGTTGTGTGTGGGGATGTTGGTGGCCATACCTACGGCAATACCCGTAGCACCATTCACCAGCAGGTTAGGAATCTTGGTGGGCAGAACGGTGGGTTCCTTCAACGTGTCGTCGAAGTTGTTCACCATGTCCACGGTCTCCTTGTCCAGTTCGTCCATCATGGCCTCGCCCATCAGGGTCAGACGGCACTCGGTGTATCGCATAGCGGCTGCACCGTCGCCGTCCACCGATCCAAAGTTACCCTGACCGTCGACAAGCGGATAGCGCATGTTCCAGTCCTGAGCCATACGCACCAGAGCGCCATAAACGCTGGAGTCGCCATGAGGGTGGTACTTACCCAGAACCTCGCCGACTACGCGGGCGCACTTTTTAGTGGGTTGACTGTGAACGTTATTCAGCCCCTTCATACCAAAGAGAATGCGACGGTGAACGGGCTTGAAGCCGTCGCGCACATCGGGCAACGCACGTGCCACGATTACAGACATCGAGTAGTCGATATACGATTTCCGCATCTCATGCTCAATGTCGACTTTAATAATTCTGTCGTCTGCGTCTTGCATAGTTATAATTATATGATTTCAATATTTTGCTCTGCAAATGTACGAAAAAATTATGATTTATGAATTAAAAATCGCTAAATATTTTGCATTAAACAATGTTAAAATCATTTTTCGACACTCCTCGGTGCAACACCCTGCATGCGCTCAGAATCGATTTCTATGGCCTTTATGGCGATTTCCACCATAGTCTTCACACTGCGGCATTGCGCGCGCATGTGATATTTAAGATTAATGCGTTTTGAAGAACAAAGTGACAGATGAAGATAAAATAAAAGTTAAAATACTGAATTATTGATTACGAATTATGAATTGATTATTATCTTTGCATTCGAAATAAATAAACAACCCATATCTGAAAACATTGAAGAAGATTTTAATAGTAGTCTTGTTGCTCGTCGCAGTCATTGTGATGGCAAAAACCGTACCTGACAAGAAAGCCCACAAAAACGCCATGATGGAGGCTGTGAAGGAATATGTCGATGAAGAGGCAGCAAAACGCGGAATCGGCGACAACGTGCTGGCCAATATCGGTAAAGGCATAGTCAACAAAACCATCGAAGTGGCGCTGAATTCCAAGCTTCACGTAAACAACTACCTGATATTCAACACCACCCATGTGAAACTCGACGGTAAGAAAAAGACGCTCTCTCTGGGACTCTTAGGCCATGTGTTCACTTTCGACAAGAAGATGCTTCGCGATGCCCTCGAAGCCGCCGCACTGGAGAACAGGAGTTGAAGGAGGAACACCAGATTGCCAAACAAGCCGCCCGCGAAGCCCGCAGGCTCAAACGCAAACTCCGCAGGGAAGAACGGAGGCAGAGGAGAAGTGAGACGGAATAGTGTTGTTTTTGATGATTCGGCTTCTTTATTCTTCATTGAGGCTGCGCCTCGAGCCTGCTCACGCTCGGCATAATCGAAGTAAACTTCATTCTGCTCTCGCTTAATCGCAGCCTTCATTTTTCATTAGCGAAGCATACTTCGCGCATATATTCGGCGCGCCTCGAACATATGGTCGACCTGCCTCGTTCCCTTGTTCCTTTGCTACTACAAAGGTAGTAAAAAGTTTCGATATATGCAAATTTGTAAGCATATATTTTTACTAAAAAGAAACTTTTTTGCAAACTCATAATTCGTTGATATTTAATTATATACGAATTCTTAGGTTGTAACTCTAGGGCAAAACGTAGCAAATGTAGCAAATGTAGCAGCAAATTTTAGTACCTTTACATGTTTGCGACTGGAGGAAGCGTAATAAACTATTAGAATTAAGTATAAGATTATAGTATATTATTAGGTTACATATTTTATTATATATTATATATTATAATCAATTATAATATTTAATAAATTTAGGATGTAAACCCTCCTTGTAAATGTAAAGGTACTAAAAAATCATGCTACAAATGCTACAAATGCTACAAAATTAGTTTGCCGGGGTTGTGAGATGCAGATTTCTTTGTATCTTTGCAGAGGAAAGGAAAAGAGGACTAGTAGGACTAGTAATACTAGTGGTACTAGAGGAACTTTAACGCAAATCACTTAACTTACTGATGCTCCGAAGGTAATCTTTCGGACAGCCGAACGGGGGAGCCAGCATGGGAAACATAGTCGCAAGCAAAATTGCTTTGGCCTCACAGAAGTACGTCAAGTTGGTCGTCTGATTTCTTATTTTCCGGTCGTTGTGTTTTTCACTTCTAACGATTCTGTTTTGTTCGTTCAATTATTTTTTGTATTTTCGCACCGTAAACAATGTATAAAGTATTGTGTACTATGAAAAAGACGTATGTGATGCTGCTCGCTATGGCTGTGCTCTGTGGATTGATGAGTGCCTGTCGCACGCAAGAGAATGCACTGACGAAGAATGAACGGAAACAGGGTTGGGAACTGCTGTTCAATGGCAAAGACCTGACTGGATGGGTAGGACGAGGCGACGGCAAATGGAGTGTGGACTTCGAGGGTAACCTGGTGATTCAGAACGGTGACAAAAAGCAGTATGGATACCTCTGCACGACAATGGATTACAAGGACTTCGACCTGACGCTGGAGTTCAAACAGGAGTCGAATGGAAACAGTGGTCTGTTCTTCCACTCGTTCATCGAGGGATTCAACAAAGTGAATGGTTGGCAGTGTGAGGTTGCACCCAGAGGCAACGACACAGGAGGCATCTACGAGTCGTATGGACGCGGATGGCTTCAACAGATTCCCGACGAGAAAGAGAGTATCCTGCGTGAGGGCGAATGGAACACATTGCGACTGCTTGTCGAAGGAAATCACGTGAGGACTTGGCTCAACGACACCCCGATGGCTGACTTGAACGACGAACTCATCGGAAGCAAGACAGGGCAGATAATGCTGCAGATTCATGATGGAAACGACATCAAAGTGCTGTGGCGGAATATAAAACTGCGGAAACTGTAACCATCAAATCGTTATTTCAAGGCTTTATCTCTCTTTTTCCTTTCAAATCGGGGCAGTATCAAATTTATTTTGTAATTTTGCGCATTATTATAAAAAGGTAAAAAGAGAAAACATTAACTATATGCTTACATTACGACTGATTACTGAGGAAACTGAACGCGTGATTCGCGGATTGGAGAAAAAACATTTTGAGGGTGCTCGCGAAGCCATAGCACAGGTGATAGAAGTGGACAAGACACGTCGACAAGCACAGACTCTGCTCGACCAGAACCTGGCGGACGCCAAGAAACTGGCGGCAGAGATAGGTGGACTGATGAAGCAGGGAAAACGTGAAGAAGCCGAAGGTGTGAAGCAACAGGTGGCTCAACTGAAACAGAAGAGCCAGGAATTAGAAGCCCAGAAACAACAGGCCGAAAAGGACCTCACTACCCTACTCTGCACCATTCCCAACATCCCCTACGACGAAGTGCCGGAAGGCAAATGTGCCGAGGACAACTGGGTTGTGAAATCGAACCTGAAAGAGTGTCAGGAGGGTGTGGACACGGTTGGCAACTGGACCACTAACCCTGAAATCGCAGAAGCGAAACTACCCCATTGGGAACTGGCAAAGAAATATAACCTCATAGATTTTGACCTGGGCGTGAAGATTTCTGGCGCAGGTTTCCCTGTCTATCGTGGTAAGGGCGCACAACTGCAGAGAGCCCTCATCAATTTCTTCCTCGACGAAGCACGGAAGGCCGGGTATGAAGAGATTATGCCTCCAACAGTAGTGAACGCAGCAAGCGGATATGGCACGGGTCAGTTGCCTGATAAGGAAGGTCAGATGTACCACTGCGAGGTGGACGACCTCTATCTCATCCCCACAGCGGAAGTGCCTGTGACAAACATCTATCGCGACGTTATCATCCCTGAGCAAGACCTGCCCATCAAGAACTGTGCCTACACCCAGTGCTTCCGTCGTGAAGCCGGTAGTTACGGCAAGGACGTGCGTGGACTTAATCGTCTGCATGAGTTCTCGAAGGTGGAGATCGTACGCATCGACACACCAGAACACTCGAAGGAGAGCCATAAGGAGATGCTGGAGCACGTCGAGGGCTTGCTAAAGAAGCTGGAACTGCCCTATCGCATCCTGCGTCTGTGTGGTGGTGACCAGAGTTTCACATCGGCCATTTGCTACGACTTCGAGGTGTACAGCGAGGCACAGAAGCGCTGGCTGGAGGTGAGCTCGGTATCGAACTTCGACACGTACCAAGCCAATCGTCTGAAGTGTCGCATCCGTCGTCAGGCCGACAAAAAGACGGAACTGGCACACACGCTGAATGGTTCCGCCCTGGCTCTGCCTCGCATCGTCGCTGCCCTACTGGAGAATAACCAGACACCTGAGGGCATCAGGATTCCAAAGGCTCTACAGAGCTATATGGGGACTTCCTTGATTAATTAATTTTTAAAGGATTCAACGACTTCGCCGATAAGTATGTCCAAGAAAGGCCTGGTACTTGAAGGTGGCGCTATGCGCGGACTGTTCTCAGCAGGCGTGATGGACGTACTGATGGAGGAAGGCATTGAGTTCGACGGACTGATAGGTGTGTCGGCTGGTGCCGCCTTCGGATGCAACTACAAGTCGGGACAAAACGGACGTGTAATACGCTACAACAAGCGGTTTGCCCACGACTGGCGCTTCTGCAGCGTGAGGTCATTCGTGACTACAGGAGACCTGTTTGGAGGCGATTTCTGTTATCATTATTTTCCTGAAAACCTCGACCTCTTCGACCAGCAGGCATTCAATCAGAGCAAGATGGAATTCACGGTCGTATGTACTGACGTGGAAACGGGTAAACCCGTCTATAAGACACTGATGAACTACGACTACGAGATGTGTGAATACATCCGTGCATCTGCTTCCATGCCCATCGTCTCACGTATCGTAAACATCAACGGACAAGGTCTTCTGGACGGAGGCATCAGTGACTCCATACCTCTCCGTCAGTTTCAGGAGATGGGTTATGGAAGGAATGTGGTGATTGCCACACAGCCTGCCGACTACAGAAAGAAACACACCCGACTGATGCCGCTGTTCCGACTCATGCTTCGCAAATATCCCAAACTCGTCAAGGCTCTCGACATAAGAGAAACGATGTACAACGGGCAGTTGGATTACCTGAAAACGGAAGAGCAAAAAGGCACGACATTCGTCATTCGCCCACCCATAGACCTGAATATCGGCTATACTTGTCACGATACAGCAACGATGGAGTGCATCTATCAAATTGGTCGTAACGAAGCAGTGAAGCATCTGAGTGAGATAGAGGCGTTTGTAAGTAAACTTACAAGCGAATAAAGGTGCTTTCCTATCATTTTTCTTTATTTATTTGGATTTCCACTTGCTAAATTGTAACTTTGTACCGCTTTATGCGTTATAATTAATAATTAGGTAATAAGGTAAATGAACAAGATTGTTAAGAAAGAACAGTTCAGCGAAAAGGTGTTCAAGTTGGTAGTTGAAGCACCACTCATCGCTAAGGCTCGCAAGGCGGGTCACTTCGTCATCGTACGTGTAGGTGAAAACGGGGAACGCATACCCCTGACCATTGCAGGAAGCGACCCAGTGAAAGGCACTATCACATTGGTAATCCAAACCGTGGGTGCATCAACATCGAAACTATGTGCCTTGAACGAAGGCGACTGTATCACAGACGTAGTTGGTCCTCTTGGACGTGCTACTCACATCGAGAACTTCGGCACTGTTGTGTGCGCTGGAGGAGGTGTGGGCGTTGCTCCCATGTTGCCCATCATACAAGCACTTAAAGCCGCAGGAAACCGCGTCGTCAGTGTGCTGGCAGGTCGTAGTAGGGACCTCATCATCCTTGAGGACGAAGTGAGGAAGTCGAGCGATGAAGTCATCATCATGACAGACGATGGAAGCTACGGACAGAAAGGCGTTGTTACTGTAGGCATAGAGCAAGTGATACAGCGCGAGAAGGTGGATAAGGTGTTTGCTATCGGACCTGCCATCATGATGAAGTTCTGCTGTCTCTTGACCAAGAAATATGAAATACCCACTGATGTCTCACTGAACACGATTATGGTGGACGGAACAGGCATGTGTGGTGCTTGCCGTATAAGTGTTGGCGGTAAGACGAAGTTCGTCTGCGTCGATGGTCCTGAGTTCGACGGACATCAAGTCGATTTCGATGAGATGCTTCGCCGTGCTGGAGCATTTAAGGATGAAGAATTAGAAGCCTTTGAGAAGTGGCAGAGGACACAACCCCAGCCCCTCCCTCGTAAGGAGGGGAGCAATCAGGGGACGGTCTCTCAAGAAGCAAATGTACCTACTTCCCTCTCTTCAAGAGAGGAGCTGGGGGTGAGTCTTCTCACAGACCGTTCTGCACCCTGGCGTGAAGAATTACGTAAGTCTTTGAAGGCAAAGGAGAGAATGCAGATAGAGCGTTGTCAGATGCCCGAACTCGATCCTGTTTATCGTGCTACAACACGAACGGAGGAGGTGAACCAAGGACTAAGCGTGGAGCAGGCTATGACAGAAGCAAAGCGCTGTCTCGACTGTGCCAATCCCACCTGCATGACAGGCTGTCCTGTGAATATCAATATTCCTTCGTTCATCAAGAATATCGAACGTGGCAACTTCCTCGATGCTGCCCGTGTGCTGAAGCAGACAAGCTCTCTGCCAGCCGTTTGTGGTCGCGTTTGTCCTCAGGAGAAACAATGCGAGGCACAATGCATACACCTGAAGATGAAGTCAAAGCCTGTTGCCATCGGCAATCTGGAACGCTTTGCTGCCGACTATGAGCGCGAGAGTGGAAACATCTCCCTGCCTGAGGTGGCTGAGAAAAACGGTAAGAAGATTGCTGTTGTGGGTAGTGGTCCCAGTGGACTTAGTTTTGCTGGCGATATGGCGAAGATGGGTTATGACGTTACTGTCTTCGAGGCACTGCACGAGATTGGTGGTGTACTGAAATATGGTATCCCTGAATTCCGTCTGCCCAACAAGATTGTGGACGTGGAAATAAACAATCTCGAAAAGATTGGCGTAAGCTTTGTGAAGGACTGCATCATTGGTAAGACCATCACTGTAAACGAGTTGGAAGAAAAAGGCTTCGAAGGCATCTTTGTTGGTTCAGGAGCGGGTCTGCCCAACTTTATGAACATTCCTGGAGAAAACTCCAACGGAGTACTCTCGAGTAACGAATACCTGACTCGCGTCAACCTGATGGACGCTTCTAATCCTGACTACGACACACCTATCAAGAAGGCTAAGAGCGTGATGGTTGTGGGTGGAGGTAACACCGCTATGGACAGTTGCCGTACGGCTAAGCGTCTGGGTGCGGACCATGTGTTCATCGCCTATCGTCGTTCAGAAGCAGAGATGCCTGCACGTCTGGAAGAAGTAAAGCACGCTAAAGAAGAAGGCATCGAATTCCTGACCCTGCACAACCCCATCGAGTATCACGCTGACGAGAAAGGTAATGTTACTGAGGTTGTTTTGCAGAAGATGGAACTGGGAGAACCTGACGCATCAGGTCGTCGCAGTCCTGTACCTATCCCAGGAGCAATAGAAACGCGACAAATAGATCAAGCCATTGTGGCTGTAGGCGTATCGCCCAACCCCATCGTTCCGACCAGCATCAAGGGTCTGGAGCTTGGACGCAAGAACACTATCGTCGTAAACGAAGGTATGCAAACCAACATTCCCACCATCTTCGCAGGTGGCGACATCGTGCGTGGTGGTGCAACTGTGATTCTGGCTATGGGCGACGGACGACGTGCTGCAGCAGCAATGGACGAATACCTAAAGCAAAAAGCATGAGAAAAATCGTTTTCATACTGACACTTCTCCTTGTTTGTAGTGCCCAGGCTCAAAAGCGAAAGACAGTACAACAACAACCTCAATTGCCTAAAATAACGATTGAGGAAGCGCTGGCGAACTACGACTTTGCTACAGCCGAAGCACTACTGAACAACGAGATTGCCACATTGAAGAAAAAGAAGCAATCGACACTGGAAGTAGAGCAACGTCTACAAGACATCCATCGCGCACAGATGAAACTGAATGCAGTGGAACGTGTGGTATTCATCGATAGCATAAAAGTGCAACGCGACCAAGTTCTGAGGAACATCACACTGAACCCAGAGTGCGGAAGTTTGCATCGCTTTGCCGATTTCTTCCACGCTGAGGACACACTCGACTGCATCGTATTCAAGTCGCAAATGGGTGACCAAATCATCTATTCACAAGCAAATGCACAGCAGGGCATCGACCTCTTCATGCGAGATATTTATGGCGACGGAACGATGTCACAACCGCTATTCCTCACAGAAATATCGAATAGCGAGACGAATCAGAACTATCCCTTCATGTTGACTGACGGAAGCACTATCTACTTTGCCTCGCAAGGAACTGAAAGTCTGGGTGGATACGACATCTTCATGTCGCGCTATGATGCCGACGAGCGTCGATTCCTGATGGCAGAGAACATAGGAATGCCTTTCAACTCGCCTGCCAACGACTATCTGTTCGTCATCGACGAAACGAACAACATCGGATGGTTCGTGACGGACAGAAACTGCCACGAGGACACGGTGTGCATCTATGCCTTCATTCCCAACGAGACACGTCGCATCTACATCCCTGAAGAGACGGAAAACGAACGACTGCGCAACCTGGCTCGAATCACCAGCATACAAGACACGTGGACAGACGAACAAGCCGTGAGAGCAGCTCAGTTCAGGATGCGTAATGCCAGACAAGGAATGGGTGGAGAGACGGCAAGTTCGGACTTCACGTTCGTGGTGAACGACAACAAGGTATACAGAAGTGTAAACGAATTCCAATCGCCTCAGGCAAAGCAACTTACAAAGAACTGGACGCAAGCGCGAGAGGAACTTCGCAAGGTGAAGGCTACACTCGAAAGACTGCGTAAGAGTTATCACGACGGTACACCCGCACAACGTCAGCAACTGGCTAGCGAAATCCTGACGCTGGAGCAGAACGAGGAAAGCCTGACCACACAAATCGCCAAGACTGAAAACGAAATAAGAAAAGCAGAATTAGGATTATAAACACATAAAGAAAGGAGAACATACCATGAAACGATTTCCTGAATCCGAACTGATTATCAATGCCGATGGTTCGTGCTTCCATCTGCATCTGCGTCCTGAACAACTGGCAGACAAGGTGATTCTTGTGGGCGATCCGGCTCGCGTGGACACTGTTGCTGCACATTTTGACTCGGTAGAGTGCGAAGTCAGCAGTCGTGAGTTCCACACCATCACGGGTACTTACAAAGGCAAGCGCATTACGGCTCAGAGTCACGGCATCGGGTGTGACAACATCGACATCGTGGTAAACGAACTCGATACGCTGGCTAACATCGACTATGAGACTCGTATGGAGAAGCCCGAACACCGTACACTTACGATGGTGCGTATCGGTACTTGCGGAGGTCTGCAACCTTTCACGCCAACGGGTTCGTTCATCGCTTCTGTCAAGAGCATCGGCTTCGACGGTCTGCTGAACTTCTATGCAGGACGTAACGAGGTTTGCGACCTGAAGATGGAAGAGGCTTTCAAACAACACATGGACTGGAATCCTATCAAGGGTGCTCCTTATGTTTCTGTTGCCGACGCCGAACTCATCGACAAGGTGGCTGGCGAAGAAATGGTGAAGGGATATACCATCTCATGTGGTGGGTTCTATGGTCCGCAAGGTCGCATACTGCGCGCTCCCATCGCCGATCCGCAGCAGAATGAGAAAGTGGAGTCATTCGAATATGATGGTCTGAAGATCTGCAACTTCGAGATGGAGAGTTCGGCTTTGGCAGGACTTGCTTCCCTGCTCGGACATCGTGCTATGACTTGCTGTATGGTGATTGCCAATCGCTACGCACAGAAGATGAATACGGAGTACAAGAATTCGATTGACACACTTATTCAGTTGGTTCTCGACAGAATCTAATTTATGAACGCGCTTTATACCTTCCTATTACTCGTACTGAGCAATGTCTTCATGACATTTGCTTGGTACGGGCATCTAAAACTACAACAATCCGGAGTATCATCAAATTGGCCATTAATCGGAGTGATAGTCTTCTCATGGCTCATTGCATTCTTTGAGTATTGCTGTCAAGTTCCTGCCAATCGTATTGGTTTTGCTGGCAATGGTGGTCCTTTCTCGCTTGTACAGCTAAAAGTTCTTCAGGAATGCATCTCGCTGTTGGTATTTGCCATCATTGCTCACATGATGTTTAAGGGCGAAGGCCTGCATTGGAACCACTTTGCCGCCTTCCTCTGTATCATAGCAGCGGTGTATTTTGTCTTCATGAAGTAATACGCAAATGCTTAGTATCATCTTTGCCATATTATTCGTAATTCTTGCTGTCGTTTTCCTTTTTGGCAAGGGAGACATGCTCATTGCAGGATATAATACAGCGAGCGAAGAAGATCGACAAAAGGTCAACATCCGTCGCTTACGATTGCTGATGGCCATTATCTCGCTTCTTGCAGCTGTTTACTGTATTGTTCCAATCTTCATTGCAGCAGACTCGAGATTCCGTTCTTGGGCGTCCTACGTCTTTATTGCTTTTATAGTCATTATGCTCATACTTGCTAACACATGGGCGAAAAGAAAGTAATCGGAAACGAAACGATATGCGCACTAGCAACTCCCGTTGGTGGAGCGCTGGCGATTATCAGAATCTCAGGACCTCGCACCTTTGAGATAGTCTCTAGTATCACAGAGAAGAAGTTTGAAGAGACGAAGTCACATACGATTCATTTCACGCAAATTTCAAATGGTTCGGAATTTATCGATGAAGTCTTGATTAGCGTATTCCGAGCACCACATAGTTATACTGGCGAAGATTCAATAGAGATATCGTGTCACGGTTCGTCGTACATCATTAATAATATACTAGAATTGCTAACTGGACACGGTTGTCGGATGGCTCTTCCTGGAGAGTACACTCAGCGTGCATTCCTCAATGGTAAGATGGACCTCAGTCAGGCAGAAGCTGTTGCCGACCTTATCGCTTCCACAAATCGTGCTTCACATCATGTAGCAATGAGTCAGATGCGTGGAAATATCTCAACAACTCTCTCTCAACTGCGCGACCAATTATTGCACCTTACCACCCTACTCGAGCTAGAACTTGACTTTGCTGACCATGAAGAACTTGAGTTCGCAGACAGGACTGAACTCTTGGAACTGACAAAGAAGATAGAGATTCACATCGAGAAACTCATACAATCGTTCCAAACAGGTCAGGCTTTGAAGTCAGGAATACCTGTTGCTATTGTCGGTAAGACGAATGTGGGGAAATCTACCCTACTCAATCGTCTGCTCAAAGACGATCGTGCCATCGTGAGTGACATTCACGGAACGACCCGAGATACTATTGAGGACACGATGCTCATTCGTGGCGTGCAATTCCGCTTTATCGATACTGCAGGTCTGCGACAGACAACGGACGAGGTGGAACAAATTGGTATTCAGCGCACTTATGCCGCTATAGAGAAGGCTCGCATCGTCCTCTGGCTCTTCGACAAAGAGCCCTCTGAAGAGGAATTCCTCGACATGCAATCCCGTTGTGAAGGCAAGAAGCTTCTCGTCATCCAAAACAAAGTAGATTTAATAGATACAAACTATAATCTATCATCTATTAACTCTAAACTCATCAAGCTTTCCGCCAAGCACGGCACAAACATCGAGCAATTAGAACAAGCCATTTACGAGGCTGCCAACATCCCCGCCCTTAACGATAGTGACACAATCGTCACCAATGCCCGTCATTACGAAGCACTTTGCAATGCCCTCACCAGTCTCCAGCGTGTCGAACAAGGTCTCTCATCCAATCTCCCCTGCGACCTCATCGCCGAAGACCTCCGCCTCGTCCTCTCCTCCCTTGGCGAAATCACTGGCGGCACCATCACCTCACAAGAAACCCTCAACAACATCTTTAGCCATTTCTGCGTCGGTAAGTGAATCTTTCATTGTTAGTGTTTAGGCTGAAGGCTCAATCTGTATTCACTTGGTGACTTGCCGAGGTGCTTTGTGCAGTAGCGACTGAAATAGGAAAGAGTTGTGAAATTCAAGGCTTCTGCAATCTGAGTGAGCGATAGACGTTCGTCATTAAGATAGTTTTTTAGGATGGGGATTGTATAGCGGTCGATATAGGAAGTGACACTGTGCCCCGTCACACGTTTAATGGTGGCAGATAGATATTTGGGAGACACATTGAGACGTTTTGCATAATAATTCACTTCACGTTCTGTACGACTGATACCGGTGGCAAGCAGCGCCATCAGTTGTTTGACGATATAAGCTGTGCGATCTGTATGTGAGCCTGTTGCTTCTCGCTGGGCGTGGGCCTCAAAAATGTCATACATCATCGTCAAACAAAGACTGCCCATCAATTCACGATAGAACTGAAGGTCGTGGTCGTTCATGCGGTTACGTAAACGATGAAAGTCTTCCAGTAGATGCTTTGCCTGCTCGTCTGTGAGTTTGATGACAGGGTCTTGGTTCAGAGAGATACTGCCTCCGTTACTGTAATTATTTGATGGCAGCAAATTTTGCAAGAACTTGTAATCAGCAGCAAACCATTCTACCTTCATATCTGCATGGGCAGCGAGGTTTTTCACTTTGTTTGGCATGGGGATCACTACCAGATCATTCTTTGTGATGTGATAACAATGTTCGTTAAACACAAAACTACCCTCTCCTGATGTGCATAATAAATGCATACAGGTGTGGTTCAGCTCACGGACATTCATCCCATAAAAGTCGGTTGAATATAGAAAAACATCTTTCATGTCGTTGCCATTTGACTGCAAAAATACTCATTATTATATATCAAAACAAACGATTTGTGCAAAAAGTGAAAATCATAAGGCAATTTGTAAAACAAACACACTTAAAAATCATCGTATCTTTGCACCAGAAATCATAACGTGAACAATGATGAATATTTTCAAAAAGTTAAGTTCTGGTAAGGACGTCGATATGACGACACCTGAGTACGCAGGGGCTATCCAGGAGATGGTACGCTGCAATAAGATTTGTTTCCGCATCAATACTACAGAGCCGGACATGGA
>JAGCVH010000016.1 GCA_017962495.1 Bacteroidaceae bacterium | reverse complement strand
CAACGAGTTCCGCCTGAAAAGCAACCTGACCATTCCGTATGGACAAGTGTTCGGTTACCTCACACGCACAAGTGAGACGGAGACTCTGCAACTCAATCGCCGGCGCAGTCTCTCACCCAGCGAGAACCTTAGCCTGAGCTATGACCACCAATGGCTGAAATGCTCCATATTCACTATTGTCACCATGAACCAGTTGCGCTTCTCCAAATCGCCACAGCAGAACACAACGCTATGGAACGAAAGCGTGGGAGCCAACATCACACTGGAATGGAAAACCCTGACCTTTGCCTCGAGCCTCACGGAATACATCCGGCATGGTTACCTCATCAGTAGTATGAATGACAACTACCTGCTTTGGGATGCTTCCGTCACATGGAAACTGTTGAAAAACAAGGTTCGGCTGAAACTGGAAGCATCCGACATCCTGAACCAACTCGACACCTTCTACGCCCAGCAAGGTGCCTATCAGAACATCTATTCGTGGCGCGACCAGATGCATCACTTCGTAAACATCTCTTTCACCTATCACTTTGATGCAAAGAAAAAGTAATAGATTTCGGGTTATTGAATAACAAAAAAGAGGAACTCAATGTTCCTCTCTTCAGTGACTCGCTCGGGGTTCGAACCCGAGACCCCAACATTAAAAGTGTTGTGCTCTACCAGCTGAGCTAGCGAGTCAGCCAAATGCATTTTCGTGAATGCGGGTGCAAAGGTAGTGCAAATCGAGCGAAATTACAAATAAAAGAACAGAAAATTATGAAAACATGACATAAAAACCATGAGGAATCATGATTTTAGTGTCATGTTTATATAATATAAGGCATAAGCCGAAGTGCGTAGCACTATTGTACTTTTATTTGTATTTTCCGAGATGCAGCCTGCTTTCGACTCTCCGTAGGAGCGTCAAAGGTTGAATTAAAAATTGTATCCTACTGCACTTATTTTCTATTCTTTTAGGACAAATCTACGATAATAGGAGAGGCAAAGCGTGGTTGCCGGAAGGGCTATAATCAAACCTATGAATCCTAATAGTGAACCCCAAATGGAAAGGGAAAGAAGGATGACGGCAGGATTGAGTCCCATCACATGCCCCATGATGCGAGGCGTGAGATACATGTCCTGAATGGTTTGCACAACGGCAAAGACGGCGAGTGCCATAAGCAGGATAATCCAGAAATTCTGACCCGTCTCGAGACTCTTCATCAAGGCAAGGACAACGGTCGGGATGAAGCCTATCAGTTGCAGATATGGAACCAGGTTCAGGAAACCAATGAAAAGTCCCAGACCCACTGCCAGCGGGAAGTCGATGATGAGGAAACCAATGCTAAAAAGGATGCCAACGATGAAGGCTATGAGCGATTGCCCTCTGAAATAGGAGTTCATGCCTTTCTCCACATCGCCTATCAACTGAGTGGCAAAGGGGCGTTGCTCGGAAGGAATCAGGTTGATGAAACCAGCACTAATTTTCTCATAATCGAGCAGAATGAAGAACATGTACAGGAAGACAACAAATACCGTGAAGATGCCCACGATGAAGCCAAATGTCTGGTATATGAGATTCCAGACTTGTGACAATCCTGCCTGCAGGGCGTCCATCACATTGTCCTGCTGAATGAGTTTAACGATGGAGTTCTCGTTGACGAATTGCTTGATGAACTCATCGATGCTGTCCACAATACCACTCTCACCCAAATATTGGTGGGCAAGTGGTGCAATGTATTCACTGAGTTTCGTTACCTCATCGATAATGGGCGGAACAACGAGGAACATGATTCCCGTCAGTCCTGCCAGCACCAGAATAAGGGCAACGGCGATGCTGGCAACGCGATTGCGAAGCTTGCACTTGTATTGCAGAAAACGCACCAGCGGATAAAGCATATAGGCCAGCAACCACGCGATGAAGAAAGGCAACAGAACAGAGCTGAGCCTCTTGACCAACAAGATGATGGCCACGATAACAGCAACAATCAGTGTGCCTCGAATGAAACTGTCGAACGTTATCTTCTTTTCTAGCATGGTCTTTTGCGCTTACGCTAATGAATAAAGAATAATGTATAAAGAGACTTTTGCCCTAAACCTTTATCAATGTTCAAAGCTCAATCCTCAATGCTCAATCCTTAACACACTTCATCGCTTCCTGATAGCAATGGCGACAGAGGGGTTCGTACTCCTGCTTCTCGCCAAGCATCACTTGCTTCTCACCTGCGACGATGCGATGACTGACATAAGCCAGAGCGCCACAACGCACACAGATGGCATGCTGTTTGGCCACATCGTCGGCAATAGCACAAAGGGCTGGCATAGGTCCAAAGGGACGACCCTGGAAGTCGAGATCAAGTCCTGCCACGATGACGCGTACACCACGACTAGCCAGTTCATTGCATACGTCCACGATACCTGGGTCGAAGAACTGAGCCTCATCGATACCCACCACTTCGTTGTCGGCCGACATCAGGAGGATGCTTGCCGAAGAATCAACAGGAGTACTGGGAATGGAGTTTCCTTCGTGACTCACCACATCCTCTTCTGAATATCGGGTGTCGATAGCCGGTTTGAAGATTTCCACCTTCTGTTTGGCAAACTTTGCCCGTTTCATGCGTCGAATGAGTTCCTCGGTCTTGCCCGAGAACATAGAACCACAAATGACCTCCACACGTCCCTGACGCATGATTTCGCCATTCCTTTCTGCTATGGTCAATGACATGCTTTACTTCTTGTTTTTCTGGTAATACTGAAGCCCGCGTTTGAGGTTCTCCACTACGGCATTCGATGAATAGGTAGCACCCGTCACCACATCCGTTTCCGGATTCAGTTCCTTAAGCACCTTCTTTACTTCCTTACCATCCCACTTATTCAACAAATCCTTTTTTACTCTAAAGAAATACTTTGGAGTTTCTTGATTGGGCAATGCCTCGATGTGGTCTATCTTGTTACCCCTGATGTAGATAAGCAGTGGGGTTGTTTCCAGATAGCCGTTTACGTCGGAAGCCAAGGTGGTCGTATTCACTACATAGGTTCCTTTCTCCTTAGTCATCACCTCATCGGTCTTTGCACTCGAGAGGAGGATAGCCATAAGAGGTAAAACTCCAACTGTCAACCACTTAATCATCGTAGTTTTCATATCAAACAAATATAAAAAATGTTATTTTCGGGACAAAGATAAATAATAATTGTGAATTGTGAATTGTGAATTGTAAATTAATTCGTATTTTTGCGCAGAAATATGGGAACGCTATACGTTGTACCTACTCCAGTAGGCAACTTGGAGGATATCACCATGCGTGCCCTTCGCGTGTTGCGAGAGGCCGATGTGGTTTTGGCTGAGGATACGCGTACGTCGGGCTATCTTCTTCGCCACTACGACATCCATCGCCCCATGCTGTCCTTCCATAAATTCAATGAACATCAGGTTGTCTCGGGCATTGTCTCTCGTCTGCAAGGTGGCGAGTCGATGGCTTTAGTCAGCGATGCAGGTACGCCGGGCATCAGCGACCCAGGCTATCTGTTGGTGCACGAGGCTATACAAGCAGGCGTCGAAGTCATCACGTTACCTGGTGCAACGGCTTTCGTGCCAGCACTCGTTTCCTCTGGTCTGCCTTGCGATAAGTTCTGTTTCGAAGGATTCCTACCTCAAAAGAAAGGTCGAATGACACGCTTGCAAGAACTCGCCGAGGAAACACGAACCATGATATTCTACGAGAGTCCACACCGTGTGGTGAAGGCTTTGGAACAGTTCATCGAAGCCTTTGGTTCCCATCGCCCTGTCTCGGTATGTCGCGAGATATCGAAGATACATGAAGAGAGCGTGCGAGGCACTCTCGAGGAAGTGCTTGCCTATTTTCAAGAGAACGAACCTCGAGGCGAATTTGTGATTATCGTAGGAGGATGCTCTGAAAAGTCAGAGAAGTCCGAGGAAGCGAATGACTCTGATTATTCCGAGAACTCCGAAAAACCAAAAAAACTATCGAAATATCAACGTAAACAATTAGAAAAGGAGAATAAACTATGAAAAAGTTAATGATTCTTGCCCTGTCTCTCATGACACTGGCATCGTGTGACCAATTTAGCAAACAAACCAACGAAGAGGTTGGCCGTGAACGCGACTCTCTCATGCAGGTTATCAATCAGAAGGACGATGAACTGAACGAAATCATGTCGTGTGTCAACGAAGTGCAGGAAGGCTTTGCCCGCATCAACGAAGCAGAAGGTCGCATCACCGTTGCTGACGGCAATCCCGAGAGTGCATCAGCTCGCGGTGTCATTCAGGAAAACATGCAATACATACAGCAAGCCATGCAACAAAACCGCGAACTCATCGCCCAGTTGCAGGAGAAACTGAAGACCACCACCCTCAATGCCAAAGCGCTGGAAAAAACCATTCAGAACCTGAAGGACCAACTCGAGACTCAAAATCAGCGCATACAGGAGATGGAAGCATCATTGGCCGAAAAGGACATCACCATTGCTGAGCAAGGCGAACAGATTGAAAACCTGAGCGAGAACGTGAACACATTGACACAGGAGAATCGCCAAAAGTCAGAGACCGTGGCTGCACAGGACAAGGACCTGCACACCGCATGGTTCGTGTTTGGAACCAAAGCCGAACTGAAAGAACAAAAGATACTGAAGGACGGCGATGTACTGAAGACTGGCGACTTCAACAAGGACTACTTCACGAAAATCGACATTCGCACCGTCAAAGAAATCAAACTCTACAGCAAGAGTGCTGAAATGCTCACCAACCACCCTGCTGGCACCTACACCCTGCAGAAGGACCAGCGTGGCGAATACGTGCTTCGCATTACTGATTCCAATAAGTTCTGGAGCATAAGCAAGTATCTGGTGATAAAAGTGAAGTAACTGCGCTTGCGTAGCATGCTAATGAAGAATGAAGAGTGAAGAATTAGAGAATGGCGAAAAAAGATAGAACATTTTACTCCTCCCCCTCGGGAGAGGTTGGGAGAGGGGTTGCTTCTGCCACCTCTGCAACGCGAATGCAGGAGGGACTTGGAGACACATCGAAACAAAAGTTCTATCATGAAGAGAGAGGGCCTGAAACAGCTATCCTCGTGGGACTCATAACCCCACAACAAAACGAGCGCAAAACACAGGAATACCTCGACGAACTGGAGTTTCTGGCCACCACAGCAGGAGCCGTCACCGTGAAGCGATTCACACAACGCATGAACGGTCCCTCCAGCGTCACCTACCTCGGCATTGGCAAACTGCAGGAGATACGTGCCTACATACAAGCCGAAGAAGACCAAAAACGTGAAATCTCAATGGTCATCTTCGACGATGAACTATCTGCCAAGCAGTTGCGCAACATCGAAACCGAACTCAAAGTAAAGATTCTCGACCGCACCAGTCTCATCCTCGACATCTTCGCCATGCGAGCACAAACGGCCAATGCCAAGACACAGGTCGAACTGGCTCAATACCGATACATGCTTCCTCGTTTGCAACGCTTGTGGACGCACCTCGAACGCCAAGGAGGCGGTTCGGGAGGTGGAGGCGGCAAAGGCTCTGTAGGTCTGCGTGGACCTGGTGAAACGCAGTTGGAAATGGACCGTCGCATCATCCTCAACCGCATGTCACTACTGAAGCAACGTCTGGCCGATATCGACCGTCAGAAACAGACACAGCGTTCTGGTCGTGGACGCATGATCCGTGTGGCACTCGTGGGATACACCAACGTAGGTAAGAGCACCCTGCTCAATCTGCTGGCTAAGAGCGAAGTCTTTGCTGAAAATAAACTCTTTGCCACCCTCGACACCACTGTTCGTAAGGTCATCATCGATAACCTCCCTTTCCTACTATCCGATACCGTAGGGTTCATACGTAAACTGCCCACCGATCTCGTGGAATCATTCAAGTCTACCCTCGACGAGGTTCGTGAAGCCGACTTATTGGTGCATGTTGTAGACATATCACACCCCGATTTCGAGGACCAAATCCGCGTTGTGGACAAGACTCTTTCCGACCTTGGCTGTGCCGACCGTCCGCAGATGATTGTCTTCAATAAAGTCGATGCCTACCAATGGATAGAAAAGGATGCCGACGACCTGACAGAAGCCACACGCGAGAATATCCCACTTGCCGACCTCATGAGTACCTGGATGGCACGTCTGCATGGTGATTGCATATTCATCTCTGCCCGTGAGCGCACCAACATGGATGAACTAAAGCAAATCCTCTACAACAAGGTTCGCGAACTCCACGTGCAAAAATATCCCTACAACGACTTCCTTTTCCAGCATTACGAGGAAGGAGAGTGAGAGGACAGCCAAAACTTTGCCAGAATATAGGGTTTGACGGAGCGAATTAAAAGATATATAAAAAGAACAAGAGCGCAAATTTGCGCTCTTGTTTCATTCTCTATGTTTGGCATTGTCTTCGATTGCCCGACTACTCTGCGTCCTTTGTGAGTTAGTCGCAGTCGTAATTATAGTTGGCTGGACCATCAGCATCAACAGGCCAACCAGGATTCTGATAAAGAATGCTCATACCTGCGGCTGTGGGGGTGACGCCGTCACTACTCGTGTTAAGCAAGAACTCAGAGATGGGGATTGGGTCGAGATAATGCTGTTTGGGGAAGGTGTATCCCTGATAAGCAGCAGATGTGGAACTAATTTGTAGCGGACGGATGTACTCCGACACATTGCTCTGCGACACCACTGTGGCGTCAATCTGCTTGCTATCGTACATCTGCTCCATCGGTGTGTTCCATAGATGCATACCCTCGGGCTGGTAATTCTTCATCATGTCGAGTGTCCTCCAACGACGAAGGTCGTCGTAGCGCATGCCTTCGGCCAGCAATTCACAGCGACGTTCACGACGGATGTTGTAAAGCGTCTTGTCGACTTCCTTACCCTTCGACCATATGGCCAAGTCGTTTTCCTTGCTAAGGTCGGTGTTGGCAATGGTCTTGTTGTAATCGCCATCCACACCAGCACGCTGACGCAGGGCTTTCCAGTATTTGTCGCAGTTACCTCCTAAGTTACCATAGCGCTCATAGTAGGCCTCAATATAGTTGAGGTAGCACTCTGCAGCGCGGAACAGGGGAACGGCTGTCGTTGTGTAATACTGTTTCTGCTGTACAGCATCGCTGCTGAGCCATTTCTGCAAGTCGTAACCCGTGGTGGATTTCTCGTTGCCTGCTATCCAGAGCTGAGGACGATAGTAGTAGATGGTGTCATTGACATATTTACCTGTCTCTGGGTCTTTCTCGGTATTGATAAAGCTACCGGCTGCACGAACGGTTGCCGTTAGGCGTTCGTCACGTCCTGTCAATTCTTCATAGGTGGTTTGGTCACCTAGATAGCCACTGCCCTCTGCATAGATGGGCAGACCATTCTTCATAAGGAAGGTATTGACAGCAGCACGGGTGACACCGCATCCGCCACCATTCTTGAGGTAAGCCGAGCAACTATGGGCTGCAACACCATTCTGGTAGTAGCGAGCCAAGATGACCTCGTCGTCGTCGCTGAACTGAGTTTCCCAATTCGTGAACATACCCACGAAATCTTTGTCGAGAGCTCGTTCGTCAGCCACCTTTGCTGAATACTCGATAGCCTTGTCGAGGAAGAAGTTAATTTCAGCCTCAGCACTCCCTGCAGGGAACTGGTAATTGGGCCATGTCTTTGCGCCCACCCACTTGCTATTGCCAGGCACGAAGCATGTGCCTGCATGATACTTCTCCCAAGTGGCCTCGTAGAGAGCTACACGGGAAATGAGAGCGTAAGCGGTAGTCTTGCAGAGACGGCCAGAAGCCGGAGCTTTATCCTTCATCAGGTCGGCTGCCTTTTCAAGGTCTTCAATGATGAAGCGTGCCACCTCGTTACGCGGATGGCGCTTGCTGGCTGCTGCGAGTGCTGCCTGATTGTCGGAGAGTTGGGTCTTCAGAATCGGAGCATCGCCGAAGGTACGAAGCAGACGGAAATGGTCGTACGCACGGAACCAGTAGCCTTCGCCTACATAATGATTGGCCAATGCCTTGTCGTCGCTGATATTGCCAATTGTCTCGTCAGCCTTCTTCAAGAAGAAGTTGATGGCGCGAAGGTTGGAGAAATACCATCCCGACGAACCTTGTGCTACGGTCTTGTAGTTTCCATCGCTCAGGAAGATGGATTGGTAGCCGCTACCAGCCTGGTTGTCGCTCTTGGTATCTTGTGTGTAGATACCACCCCAAAGGGTATTGTTCTTAGGAAGATATTCATAGAAGGCATTCACCGACAGCTGATAATCATAGGCTGTCTTGAAATATGAAGCCTCACTGCCGTACGACAATGGTTCACGCTGCAGGAAGTCGTCACAAGAAACCAACATCCCCGTAAGCAGCATCAAAACTATTCCTATATACTTTTTCATATTCTTATGCTTTAATATTGTTGGACATGGTTAGAACTTGATATTAGCACCCACAGAGTATGTGCGATACTGAGGATAGGCCTTACCGGCACCCCACTCACTACCATTGAGTGCCTCAGGATCAAATATTCTCAGCTTGGTGAAAGTGAGAAGATTCTCGCCCGAGATATAAAAACGACAGTGTTTGATAACTTTCTTTACATTTCCCTTGAATGGGATGGTGAAACCTATCTGCACGTTCTTCAAGCGGCAATAGGCAGCATTCTCAACATAGCGGTCGCTAACTTTTATGTTATTTCCGTCAATGCGGATACGACCATAGAAAGGATCTTCGTTCGCACCCAGTTCACTGCCTGCAAAACGGAAGTAGTCGAGATGCTCCTTGTAGAGTGTGCGTTGCCACTCGGCTGCGATACCCCAATAGGGAGCAGAGTTCGTGAACACATAGTCACGCTTGCCGATACCTTGGAAATAGATGCGGAAGTCGAGCCACTTGTACTGGCCGTCAATCGTGATGGAGTAAGCGTAGTGAGGCGTGTTGTTACCGATGCGCTTCAGATCACCGTGGTCGTCAAGTGTGTAACTACCTCCGTCCACTTTTCCATCGCCATTGATGTCGGCATACATGATGTCGCCACCGCCCCACTTGCTGCCAAGAGCCGACTGGTCAGCAACGGCCAGGTGTGCGTTCATCTCGTCGTCGCTCTTTGCGATACCCTGTACCTCATAACCCCATATCTCGCCGATTTTCTTTCCTTCGTACCAGTATGTGCCATTGCTGGCATTGGTGCACTGGCCAGTGGAGTTATAATACTTTCTAATGACCGAATTGTAGTCAGAAAGGCTAAACCCGATGCCATAGATGAACTTGTTGATGTTGCTGCGCCACTTCATTTCCAACTCCCAACCTCGAGTGCGCAGGGTGGCATTGTTGGTTCGGGGAGCGCTGGCTCCGTAGAGGGCCGACAGCGCGGCTGCAGGTCCCACCATATCCTTTGTCGTACGCTGGAATACATCGAACGAACCGGAAAGCCTGCTACTGAATAGTGCGAAGTCAAGACCTAAGCCTGCGTTTTCAACGGTCTCCCAAGTCAGTGATGTGGAATAGGGTGAATAGACAGGAAGCATGTTGACCTGTTCGCCATTGATAATAACTGTTGAGCCGACATCCTTCATTTGCTGATAATAGGGATAGCAAGAAGTGGTGTTCTGGTTGCCGAGCGTTCCGTATGAGCCACGCAGTTTCAACATATCAAGGAACGACCGCTGTACACGCTCCATGAAGGGCTCTTCAGCAATGTTCCAACCGGCAGAGACAGAGGGGAAATAACCCCAGCGTTGATCGGGTGGGAAACGGCTTGCACCATCGGCACGGAAGTTCACCTCTGCCAGATAGCGATATTTATAGTCGTAGTTGACACGAGCAAAGAAGCCCATCGACGACCAATCCTCCTGATAGTTAGTGGGAGTCATCTCATGCTTGATGCCCTCGTCGACGTATTCCTTGGTGTCCTTATCGACATATTTTGAATAGTAGTAACCCACACGGTCGGTCTCGCGCTTCCAGTACTCGGTCTGCTCACCTAACAGGAATGTGAAGTTGTGTGCGTCCTTGATGGTAAGTTTGTAATCGGTGTAGACGTTGTTGCCGAAAAAGTTAATCCTTGTCTCAGCATTTTCCCGATAAGTTTCACCGTAGTCTGGGAAGACGGAATAAGTACCATTGGCATTAACCGTATGTCTGGGATCAACACCTTCGTTGACCAGCATATAACTACCCTTGCCCGAAGGCATGTGGAAGGGAAGCGGGTTGAAACTGCGGGAATAAGGATTCCACTCGAGACGGCTATTGATTTCTACATGAATCTTCCAGTTTTTGATGGGTTCCACAACCAGACTTCCTTGATTGTAGAGTTTTTTCGTTTGACGGTTGATGCGTCCACCATCTTTGACGGCAGGAATCATGGAGTCTTCAGAATACTCACCGCTCATGGAATTGATGACAGGCACCACAGATGCACGGCGTCCCAGATTATGATAGAACAGACCTTGGTCGTCGATAGCCGACGGCTTATTGTAGCCGTCAGTGGCAAAGCGGACGCTATAGCCCACCGTCACCATCTTGTGAGGCTTGTACAGGAACTTACCAGCTATATTGAAACGATGATACATCTCATCGGCATAATTGTACAGACCCGTCTGACCCAGATAGTTACCAGAGATGCGATAGTTGAGCTTACCTGCGTTTCCACTTACCGAAAGGTTGTGTTCGTTCGAAACGGTTTGGTCCTTCACGTACACGTCATACCAATTGGTATTACCAAACAAAGCCTGATTCTTAAACCAAGTATCCAATGAAGGATAGAAGTCGGTGTTCTGTGTGGACTTTCCACTCATGTAAGCCTTGATTCTGTCGATTTGAGTTGAACTGAAAGGAGGATTACCACCCGAGTTGATATAGGCATCGTTCATCATGTAGGCGAATGTCAGGCCATCAACAGGGTCAGGGATATTCACAGGCTGATTGATGCGTACATTACCAGCATACTGAATATCGGGTTTTGAGCTTTTGTTGGAAGACCCACTCTTGGTCGTTACCAGAATCACGCCAAAGGGAGCACGCGAACCATAGATGGAGGCTGCTGCTGCATCCTTCAACACAGAAACGTTCTCGATGTCGGCAGGGTTCAAGGTACTCAAGTCTCCCTCCATACCGTCAATCAAAATGAGAGGGGATGAATAAGAGCCGTCACCTAAGTTACCTACACCACGGATGTTGATGTTCATTGAGGTTCCAGGAGCACCACCAGCATCGTTGGTGATGTTCAAACCTGCAATAGCTCCTTGCAGCGACTGAACAGCATTCACCGTAGGACGGTCCTTCGTCATCTCATCACCGATGGTCTTTACTGCTCCCGTAGCATTGATTCTCTTCTGGGTCGCAAAACCGACGATGACCACTTCGTCCATAGTCGATGTTTTCAGGGTCACATCAACCGTGTGGCGCCCTCTGACAGCAATTTCCTGTTTGTCGTAGCCTACATAGGAGACGATGATGGTAGCATTGGAACGAGAGAGAGTCAGGGTAAACTTTCCGTCAATGTCGGTAATGACACCATTCCCGGTAGTTCCTTTTTCAAGGACGGATGCACCGATGGCGGGCTCACCTTCAGAGTCGAGTACTACACCAGTTATCTTATGTTGAGCCAACATTGTCACTGATATGAACAAGCAGCTCAGGATGATAAATAATCTGTGTCTCATAGCATGTTCTCCTTTCTTTTACTAATCTTTTTCGCCCAACTGACCAAATACGAAGTGGTACATCACTGTCGAGTCAGAGGTGAAGATGAACTGTTCGGCCTTTTCTGAACGCGACTTGTTCTTGTTGCGAAGTACGCGGAAATAGAAATAGCCGTCACCACCTCCGTAGAGCGAAGTGCCATTGGTCTGCAAGTTGTAGTTGAAGAACCACTGTGTCTTCTTCGGCTTGAATTGTGGAGCCTTCCACAGTGCATTGCTGACGATGTGCACGGTGAATGTGTCTTCGTCGGATGGAAGCGTAATGGTATCCATCTCGTAGTAGTGGGCTACCTTACCCGTCTTAAAGTAGATGGTGTCGTGACTGATGACCATCTTTCCATCAGGACCAATTAAGGGGTCGCCATTGGCATCGAAGGTGGTGTCATCCTTGACGAAACTGCTCTCAAAAGCAGTATCCTTCTCACTTAGCACTTTGAATTCGTAGGTGGTGCCATCTTTCTTAGAAAGCGCACTTGCAGGATTAAACCCCAATGTGGCTTTGACACTAAAATCGCCAGGATTCTCGAAATCCTTTTCGCAAGCGACAATACCACATAGGCAAATTCCAACAACAGCGAAATAAAGAATTTTTCTCATGATGCGGATAATATTGGTTATTATTATTGTTTATTCACTTTCTCGACAACCCTTTTGCCTTGTGAGTTCCTACCCTTTATAATATAGAGTCCACGAGGCAACAGACCTACGGCCTCTTCTTTGGTTGCAGCCTTGCTGACCAAAATGCCAGCCATATTGTATATGTTGACTGCACCCACCATCTCAGCCCTGTTACCATCCAAACGCATCTCTTCGATACCTGATGACTTATCATACGGCTTCACATCAACATGAGTGATGAGTGTGTCGACATTGGCATTTAACGCATAGCTGCACCATTTAGCCAAATTATACTGATGCTTCACAGGCACATCGTTTCCCATATCCCAGTAGAAGATGCCATGATACAGGTTGTCGACCACATACTTGGCGCGATTGTAGGTTTGCAGAGGACCGGTGAAATAATAGGTAAGTCCATCCGAACCCGTCCATGAATCTGTTTCTGCGTTGGGCTTAAAGTCACCCTCCATTAAACCACCACGCACGCCCTTGATGACAGAGCTCACCATCGTTCCACCAGAGTAAGGTCCAGAAGTGGTTGTGCTATATGATGCATAAATTTTATCCTTTGAATATCCGTAATTTACCATCGAGGTGAGCGTGGATCTGTAGTTACTCATGGAGAACCATCCCTTCTGCGGACCATATTGCTGTACGGTAAAAGCATCCACTACACCCATCTTTGATGTGGGATAACTATAGTTGTAAGCATGTACTGAGACCTCGAAAATCTTCCCCTCAGGCAATGCATTACGTATTGCTTCTGCAAGCAAACCGTAATTGCCCCAACTATTTGCCCACTCAAGGTCAAGTTCCACTCCATCGTAATTCTCGCTCAGTTTGGCAAGGTCTGCCGCAAATATCTCACGTCGGCTCTTGTTGCTAATGGTAGTTTCCCATCCGTCATGACTCTTCACAGATATGCGGAATTTGGCACCACGATAGCCACTATATGCCGATTTCATGATGGCAAGCCACTCGTCCTGTGAATAAGTATCATAGCCAGGGTCATCTTTCTTGTCAAATCGCCACAAACTATTATAGCAACGCATCTGTTCGGCAGTAACCTCTTTGCCAATACCTGGCATTCGGAATTGACCTTCCATATTCGAGTTTATCTCGTTGCTATCGAAGGGACGATTGTTCCAAATCATGATATCATCCATCTTGCCTTTCAAACCTTCTCCTATGTAAGCCTCGAACTGGCTGGTATTGGTTGGTTTGTTGTCGGCAACAGGGTCACTCATGCTATTCTTGCCCAAACTCATTTTGCCGTTATACACAAAGCCAAATAGTTGTGCGGAAGCAGTTGCCGTACGGCTCACTATTCCAAAATGCATCCACTCTCCGACGACCAGTTTACCTCCGTGTCCATAGTCGCGACCATCGACGCGTACAAAAACTTGTTGCTCGTCTTCCTTACCCAGGCGAATGCTTAATCCCTGCGTGCCTTGCTCATTCTCTTTGCGGAAGAGATAAGCCCCTTCCGTCCACTCATCGAGGTAGAGCCAGCACTCGAAAGCATAGGCGTTGGTGGCTTTGCCGTCGCTGCCTTCTTCAATGAGCATCGCATTCTTGCCGACACTCATCTTGCCATTACCATTCAAGGAGAGCACACCACTCCGACCCTTAAACTCAGCCATCCACTCGCAATTGTCAAGCGTTCCATGATTACAGGGAGTGCTAAATCGCAGATGCCCATCTTTGAATGACTCTATACCTAATATAATCAGGTCGTTGCTGAGCAGATACTGCTCGCGAGGTATGCTACGGTCATAGAAACGCTCGTTATTGGTGTATGCACCATTGACGAGGTAGGGGAGACCTGTGTTGTCAGTAACCTTTACTTTTTGGGCATCACCCTTGAGTGTGCCATGATAATTATAATCGACGTCATGAGTATACACCCCCTTGTAATCGACAAGGTTCTCACAGAGTTCCTGATCCATCTTGTAATAGACCACAAGATTGTTCCAGTCAGGATTGAACTGATTGATGGTGTTATGACGGAAATAGTCGAATTCATCGGAAAGCGCAATCTTCCAGAAGCGCATTTCATCAAGGCGACCATTGAATCCCTCGCCTATGATGAGGCCAGAGTTTGTCTCAGGGATTGCCGCCAGAGTCCCTGAAGCACATTTCACCGTATTGGCATAAACCTTAGCAGCACCCTCGGTGCAGAGGAGTGTCACCTGAGCCCAATTACCAACAGAAAGTTGTTTCTTAGCAGTTGCTGTAAGGCTGGTCTCACCTACCGTGAAGACAATACTGCCTTCTGTGCCTAAGCAGGCAGAGAAATTATCGCTACTCTTAAAGATAACCGCACCCTCATTCCATTCGTTAGGACAAATCCAAAACTGAAATGTGTACGACGTTTGATGTTCCATCTGTGCCAGTTCGCCACACTGCACACTGCCGTTGCCGGAAAAACTCAGTGCATAGTTATCTACCTGAGCCTGTGCGTGCAGGGAAGTGAACAACCAGATGATGTATAGAAAAAGCGACTTCTTCATCATGGTATTATTAGCAAATAAGGTAGCATGGGGTCATTCTATCCCCACACTACCTTATAATAGGGTTGTCTAATTACTTCACAACGAACTTAACGCTTACACCCTTGATCTTTGCAATGTAAGCACCAGGAGCGAGCTGACCCTTTGTGCCAGCGAGAACTCTCTTACCATCGAGTGTGAACACCTCAGCATTCTCCAAAGAGGCAAACTGACCATTTCTTACATCGAACTTGGCTGCAGTCTGAACAGTCTTAATGGCGTCGGCAACATTGTCGGGATCGGGATTCCATACCTCATATGTGCGCTTGTGGTTGGTCTGACTGGTGAACTCCTCTGACTCAGGGGTATATTCCGTTGTCTTGAATGTGAGTTCCTTAATGAACAGGACCACATTGCCAAATGAACCACCTGTCCACAGCTTTGCTTTCACAGCGTTTGAGTAGTTCCAATCCTCGGAGTCCTTAGCCAATGTCTTAATAAGGGTGGTAAGACGCAGCCAGCGTGTTGGGTCATAAATAGCATTTTCGTCGTCGTCGACTTCGAGGTCGCCCTCTTCGTCATACTTGCAGAAATCAGTGATCATGAGCGAATTGCCAGACCAATTATTAGCTTCCCGAGGAGTAACATCATTAGCAGCTGTCATGTGGTAATAGTTTGCCCATACGACTTGGTCAGGTGCAGTTGTAGTAGCCCATGCATTCACAACGATGTCTGACTGAACGATAGCAGCCGCTGGAGTTGTTGAAGGGTCTGTGTACATGTTAATCTGCATAGCACCAATACCTGCTTCGGGTTCGTTCTTCACAGCACCGAGGCCAGCAGCAGCATATGCAGCGTTGAGGCCTTCCATGCTTGCACCAGTGATGGCGAGAACGTGACCAACGTTACCACCGAGATCAACGATACAAGTAGCATTCATACCATTGTTGACATCCGAGTTATTGTTCAGTGTCACAAAACCACCTTCGGGTGCTTCTGCTTCAATTGCTGCAGAACTCATTGGAGGAGTGTTCCACTGGGCATCAACATGCTGCATGATGAGTTTCTCACCCACTGCACGCTGTGAGAACTTGTAAGCTTCAGGAGTGAAGTCTTCCTGAGCATTCATTGTCACAGAAACTGCTGCCATTGCAGCGAGAAGTAAAAATTTCTTCATAGACTTAAAATTTAATTGGTTAATAAAAAAGGTTTGTCTTCGCTTATGCGTTTTTTACGTTTAACTTGGATTACTTTATCCGACAGCCGGTAGGCGTGTATTCCTTACCGTTGACCTGAATCACGAGTCGGTTGTCTCTTATCACTTTCTTAACACGTCCGTTACCTCCATCATCCATCATAGCTCCATCAACATTGGCCTGAACATCTTTGACTTTTAGCAGTTTCCACCATGCCGAAGTTTTGCTTGTGCCTGATGTTGAGATGATGTAATCCTTCTTCTCGTTGAGGGTGAGTGCGCGACTGCCATCGACAAATGTGAAAGGATAAGTATCCTTGGCCGAATCGAATGCCACACCCTTTTCTCCGTCATTCAGGATGTTGTATGATACGCCCGACTCTCCCAATTGCACTATCTTGTTAGTGATGGTCTCGCTCAAAACCCACTTGCCTGACCGCGTGCGGATGTACTTCTTCGTACCTGAATCCATTGCAGGGAAGCAGAACATGGCATTGGGGTCGGGATTCAAGAAGTCGATATCCGTTGTGCCTATCAGTCCTTCTTCGGAAGCCGACATGTAATAGGCAGGTTCCTCCATGTTCTGAATGAAGTAGTAATCGAGGTCTTGTTCCTCTTCTGGTGCTTGGAAGATGCGCACGTACTCCACGTCCATTTCATAGTTGTATGATGGGTCGGGGTCTTCGTCACCCCACCACGAGTTCATGCCCAGGGCTTGGTCGAGAATGATGTAGAACTCCTCGTTGTAAGGGAATTGTGCATGCTCGTATTCGGGATGGTTCACGAGGTCGAGTGAAGTGTCCTTGTTGTAGCGGAACACCTGTCGTGCGTCGCAGTAGAAGGTAATCGACGACTTGTCCCAACGCAGGGAATAGACGTGCCAACCCGTACCAGCCCCATAACTTCCACTCCATGAGTAAGACTTGCCCACTTTGTTGTCGTAGCGCGCACCCACATGTACAGTACTCCATACGGTGCTGCTGGTGCCTATCTGCTCCATGATGTCCATCTCACCGCAGTCGGGCCATCCTCCATGGGCGACGGAGGGCATCATCCAGATGGCGGGGAAGTTCGACTTATGGGGGTTGCACTTGGCTTTGATTTCAAAGATGCCGTATTTGTAGCCTTTCTTCATCTTGACGCCCGAGGTAATGCAACCTGAAGCTGTGCCATCTAAGGAGAGGGCAAGCAGTCGGAGTTTGCCATTTTCGCAGAGATGAACCCTTGCACGGTCCGCATCGTTCTCAGCCATGCGTTTGTTCCACTTCGAGGTGGCACGAGGGCAGTATAACCAGTTGCGTTCCATGTTCTCGATGCTCGAGAAGTCGCCTGTGCAGTTGGCCAGTTCCTCGTCGGAGAGGGTGAGCAGTGAGGCAGCCCTCTCGGGTGTCTCTGTGGAATAGACCAGAGAATAGCCTTTCGTGCTGATTTGAGCGCAAACTTGTATTGCACTTGCCAATATCGTAATGAGTATGAGTATGTGCTTTTTCATGCTCTTGTATGTAATGCTTTAATACGCGTGTGTGTAATTATGGCGCAAATATAAGTAAAAGATTGTACCTCTACAAATTTTAAACCTCTTTTTTGCGCCTGATACCCTAAACTCAAAACAAGGGTTACAAATACGTTTTCCCACATTTGGAGAACACATGACGATAAACGAGGTAATATTTCGCCAAAATGAAACAAAACGCAATGAACCAAAATAGGGAAAAAAGACCCCAAAAAACCAATTTTGCCACATGCCACATGCCACATGCCACATTAAGGGGGTTTTTGAGACAAGAAGGTTGGAGAGAAGGGGTTAATATATTGATAATCAATATATTATAATAATAGTATATTACATAGTAGTATGTAATTATACTCTCATTTGCCCGATTTTTGGTGTCGTTTTGCTCATTTTTGCACTCAAATTAATAAAAGTGATGTTGGTGGGGGAGTTCACGATTTCGCCTAT
>JAGCVH010000015.1 GCA_017962495.1 Bacteroidaceae bacterium | reverse complement strand
TGTAGCATCAGTACGAGGCAAGGAAACCAGCGTCACACCATCGATACCGACGATGCCGCCCTTTTCGCGAATGGCGCGCGAAGCCGTTTGAAAAGCCTTATCTGGTGTATTGTTGTCGGCCGACAGATGGCAGAGAAAAACATGCTTCAACTCTTGGTGATAGACCTGTTTCAAAACATCGGCACATTCGTCGTTGCTCAAATGTCCACCTTCTCCACGCACACGCAACTTGAGATAGTGGGGATAGGAACCATTTTCAAGCATCTCGACATCGTGATTCGATTCAAGCACCAGATGATCGGCTTGACGGGTGTATTTCAGTACCTCTTCCGTCACCTTACCGCAATCTGTCACAAGGCAGAAACGCACCACCTCCTCTCCTTCACGCCATTCAATGTAATAGCCAACATTGTCGTAACTATCGTGCAACACCTTGAACGGCGTCACAAAAAACTGCGTCGTGGGCAACTGGAAAGACTCATAGCGCGTGAGATAACGTCGGTTGATAGGTTCTACCTTCTTCTGCAAGCCGTAGTTATGATCCATGCCCTCGTGTACCTCCTTGGTGGTATATACGGGGCAATCCATCATGCTCGACACCATCGAAGCACCACGGATGTGGTCAGTATGGTCGTGCGTAATCAAAAGTGCACGAATGGGGATATCCAACAGGTTGTTCTCCTTGAGAACCTTCCGGATGGAACGCCCACCAATGCCCGAATCAATGAGTATGGCATATTGCTCCGTGCCCAGATAATAGCAGTTACCACTGCTCCCACTGCATAAACTCAAGAACCTCAACATCCTTTATACACTAAAAAAATACTGGGTACTCGGGGTACGAAACGCTGCAATTGCTCATTGTTCAATCCCTTCAGAAGACGTTTCCACTCGCTGACAGAGTGTGTTCGGATGTTTTCGTCCTGACAAGTGATATTGCTTGCTATGCACACTTGGGTTAGTGGACGCAATGCCTGAAGCAAGGTGTTCATCATCTTGACGTTACGGTAAGGCGTTTCGATAAAGAGTTGTGTCTGATCTTCGGCATACGAGCGCGCCTCCAACTGCTTCACTTTGGCCATGCGTTGTCCCTCCTCGATGGGCAAATAGCCGTGGAAGGCGAAACTCTGGCCGTTGAAGCCCGAAGCCATGACACTCATGATGATGCTGGATGGACCGACCAACGGCACCACCTTCAGCCCTTTGCGTTGAGCGATGGCCACTACATCGGCTCCTGGGTCAGCCACTGCGGGACAACCTGCCTCGCTGATGATACCCATCGGCACCTTTTCGGCCAACAGCGGTGTGAGGTAGGAATAAATTTCCTTGGGGTTGGTGTGCTGGTTCAACTCATAAAAAGTGAGTGTATCGATGTCGATGGCAGCGTCCACTTTCTTGAGAAAGCGGCGGGCACTGCGAATGTTCTCGACAATGAAATGCCGAATCTCGACGATGATATCGTGGTTATAGGCAGGTAGCACTTGGTGGATAGGAGTATCTCCAAGTGTGACTGGAATGAGATATAGTGCAGGGTTAATCATCTTGTTTTTGAAGCCTATGCGGCATTACCAACTGCAAAAGTAGTGAAAAAATTTGGAAATAAGAAATATAATGCCTACTTTTGCACAAATTTTCTTCATTTTCAATCCTACAAGACAAAAAAGTTTCTGATATGAACCTTCCAGCAGCGTTTATTGACCAAATGAAACCTTGGCTCTCCGAGGCTGAGATGCAGGAGTTCATCGATGCACTCACAACATCCGATTCGCCCACTAGTGTACGTTGGAACATGGAAAAGTTGCGGTTGTCTGGATGCTCCTCTCCTCTGAAGGACGATGTCTCACTTCGTCCTGTGCCTTGGTGCAAGACGGGTACTTATCTCGCCGAACGTCCGCAATTCACACTCGATCCACGTCTGCATGGAGGTCTTTACTATGTCCAAGAGGCATCAAGCCAATTTGTTTCACACGTCGTGGAACATCTCTTCTGTGCGAACCCTGCCAAGAGCCAACTGTTTGAAGCTCAACTTCCTATCACAACTCTCGACCTTTGTGCTGCCCCTGGCGGGAAATCGACCGCCGTGCTCTCCTCCCTGCCCGAAGGAAGCGTCCTGGTGAGTAACGAGATTGACCGCAAGCGAGCCCGTGTGTTGGCCGAGAATATTCAGAAATGGGGCAACCCCAATGTTTGTGTCACTGCCAACGCACCTGTAGATTTTCGCACATTGGGCGAGACATTCGATCTCATAGTCACTGATGTTCCCTGTTCGGGCGAAGGTATGTTCCGCAAGGATGCCGGTGCCATCGACGAATGGTCGCCCGCCAAGGTGAACGAATGTACGGCTCTGCAACGGAGCATTCTCGCGGACATCTGGCCATGCATCAAACCCGACGGATACCTCATTTACAGCACTTGCACCTTTAACGTTGCGGAGAACGAGGCGAACCTCCAGTTCATCCATGACTCTTTGGGTGGTGAAATCATCCCTATCCCAGTGGAAACCAATTGGCACATCCATCCTGCCCTAACAGGTCCTTTTGCTCCCGATGTTAGATCAGAATCGGCCTGTCGTTTCATGCCTCACTATACGGAAGGTGAAGGTCTCTTCATGGCACTCATTCACAAACCAGCAGTGGTCTCCTCGGAGACTCATCGGACATCGGCGTTCACCTCCGAGCGAAAGACGAACAACAAGGAGAACGGGCCGGACTTCTCGGCTTGGCTCAGTTCAAAAGATTTCACAATCCTCCCCAACCATGAAGGGATGTACATTGCCCTATCGAAAGAGCTTAAACCGCTATACGACAAACTGGTATCCGCCAAACTCTATCTCCTCTCGGCGGGTGTGGAACTGGGTACAATAAAGGGCAAGGACGTCATTCCCGCCCACGCTCTGGCTCTCTCCACGGCTCTCCGTCCCGAAGCATTTCCTTGTGCCGACATCGACCTGGAAACAGCCTTGTCATACCTGCGCCGTGACACGATTGTCCTGCCGCCCAATATACCTCGTGGCTTCGTGCTCCTTACCTACGAACACATTCCACTCGGTTTCGTCAAGAACATCGGCAACCGTTGTAACTCCCTCTATCCGATGGAATGGAGAATTAGAAGGCTTTAAGGCGATTCGCCCTAAAGCCTTCTTCTTTGATAGCAAGAGTCCATCATATCATATCGGTAGTACCATGCCCATTGAACTAGGCACTTAGAATTTGATACATAGCAGTTTATTCTTTGGAACTTGATACTTTGTTCTTAGTTTCGTTATCCTTACGGATAGACATTGAACATCATGCGGCGGAGTACATCGTCGGCAATCTCCTCTCCCTTCAATGCTGCCACCATCTCTCGTCCTAATGCGAAACAAGCACCTGCACCGCATCCCGTGATGAAATGATTGGAACGGACACACATCTTCTTGACGAACTTGGCTTCCTTCAAATCCTCCTCGAAGCCGGGGAAGCAGGTTGCCTCTTCTCCCTTTAGGATTCCCATCTGGCCAAACACCATCGGCGCAGCACAGACGGCAACCAACCATTTCTTCTGAGTGTGATATTGCTGGATGACGCTACGGACACGCTCACTATTGCGCAGATTCTTAGAGCCAGGCATTCCCCCAGGCAAAAAGAGCATATCTCCATCCTCGAAATCGCAATCCTGAATCAACACATCGGCCACCACGCAGGTACCATTGCTGGCAGGAACGACCTCTTCACCATTGACCGAGACAGTAACGACTTCGACTTGGGCACGACGCAGAATGTCCAATGGCAACATGGCCTCACATATCTCAAAACCGGGAGCAAGCAAAATATATACTTTCTTCATTTTCAAAAACTTTTCGGATTTGTATTCGGAAAGATAAATAAGATACCCCTCGCCACAGAGGTCTGCAACAAGGGGTATCTCTTAATATTATCAAGCAAAATTAGTACTCCAACTTTGTCTGACGAACGTAAGTCTGATAACGCTTCTTAGCCATCTCTTCAGCCTGAGTGAAGAGTTCTGCAGCCTCTGCTGGGAACTGCTTAGCTACAGATGCGTAACGAACCTCGCCCTTGAGGAAGTCCTGGAACTTATCCCACTGTGGCTCCTTAGAGTCGAGAGTGAATGGGTTCTTGCCCTCTGCCTCCAACTCTGGGTTGAAGCGCCACAGATGCCAGTAACCGCACTCTACAGCCTTAGCTTCCTCTGCCTGGCTCTTGCCCATACCAGCCTTCAAACCGTGGTTGATACATGGAGCGTAAGCGATGACGAGTGATGGTCCGTGATATGCCTCTGCCTCCTTGAGAGCCTTCAAGGTCTGAGCCTGGTCGGCGCCCATAGCGATCTGAGCAACATATACGTAGCCGTAGGTTGTAGCGATCATGCCGAGGTCCTTCTTGCGGACACGCTTACCAGCAGCGGCAAACTTAGCGATAGCGCCGAGTGGAGTAGCCTTAGAAGACTGACCACCAGTGTTAGAGTAAACCTCAGTGTCGAGCACGAAGATGACATCTTCGCCAGAAGCGAACAATTACTT